>NZ_JBXCIW010000075.1:0-500 GCF_056786335.1 Paenibacillus sp. Y280 | reverse complement strand
GGGTTCTCTCTAACTGATCTTCCCGGCGTGGGCACGTTCTATGACTTCTTCGATCGCCTTTGGCCAGCAGTCGATCACAATTTGAGGCCTATCCTGCAACGCAAACGCAAGAGCAAGAAAAAAGGCAAGAAGGGCGAGAAAGCGCCCACGACGCCAGGAAGAGTTGAACGTTTGGTCAAATGGATGATGCGTCATGCCGATAAGCAAACGGCTTTACCTGCTGATCGCTTGTTTCATTTCTTTCAATCGCAGATTGTTGCTGTATCTGCACAGTTTGGGTTGCTCGGGGATATGTCGGCGATTTGCGCAGCCGGTGACGGTACACCAGTCGTTACATCCGCTTATCCCCGAAGCAAGTCCACTTGCGATTGTCGCGCCCGCGGTATAGCTGATTGCAACCATCATCGTCTTTACTCCCAGCCCGACTGCAACTCGGGTTGGGATAGCGCCAGAGAGCGGTACTTTAACGGATACCACCTGTACATGATCTCAGCGGCGGA
>NZ_JBXCIW010000074.1:0-534 GCF_056786335.1 Paenibacillus sp. Y280 | reverse complement strand
TTTTGTCCCATTCATCTTTTTGGCTCACATACCAAGCGTCCATGTGCTGGCAGATCATAATGCCGTAGAGTCGCATGTACCACATCATCGTGGAGCGATGCCTGCCGGATTCGAGCTTGTAGTCGATCTTCTCACGCTTATTGGAACGTTCAATGGATGAACGGCGTTTGTAAGTCAGCTTCCACTTTTCCGAATCGCGAGGCGTTTTCGTAAACAGTCTAGGGTCATCCTTGGTTTTCGTGTAGAAGGTACGACCGTACTTGGCTGTAGAGCAACCACAAACCGGTGTACATCTCCACTTGCGACGATGGAGCTTGTAATCCGTCCCATTAGGCTTCATTGGATTTCCGTTTGGACAAATCGGAATCCCCATGGGTGAAATCTGTATATCGCTTGCGGTTGTGCTGGTTATATTCTTCTTGGAGCGAACATTCAAATCAATGAAGGGCTCCATGCCATGATGCTCGAGAAGAAGATAGATGGATTCCGCATCATGCGCGGCGTCGAGAAGCATTTTATCAACCGTGCCCAAGG
>NZ_JBXCIW010000073.1:0-535 GCF_056786335.1 Paenibacillus sp. Y280 | reverse complement strand
GTATGCTAAAATCTAGCAATACCTGTCGATTCATCATTTCCACTTACATTTTTGGAAGTAGTCCCCTATGACATCGTGTATTAAGGCTCATTACTATGGACTTTCGAAATTCAGGATTATATCTTTTACTAATGAACCAGAATCACTACTTGCAAATACTGCTACACCTGTAATTAAAGTAGCGGCCAGTGTCATTCCGATAATGAAAAGTTTTTTATTTTTCATCAATGTCGTCTCCATATGTTGAATTAATTGAATGAAATCGTATTTAAACTATCATTTTCCATTAGTTGAGTAAATAGTAGATTTTATCCTGAATTTCGAAAGTCCATAGTAATGAGCCTTAATACACGATGTCATAGGGGACTACTTCCAAAAATGTAAGTGGAAATGATGAATCGACAGGTATTGCTAGATATTAGCATACACCATCCCCCTCCCCATACGAAGGGGCAACGTCATTTCCAAGTATTATATTGGGTTATTTCTGTCATTCAAGTAATATGACTTTCCGCTCGATTCGGAGCCAGATGTA
>NZ_JBXCIW010000072.1:0-551 GCF_056786335.1 Paenibacillus sp. Y280 | reverse complement strand
CCTGAATTTCGAAAGTGAAATCTTATAAAAACGTAAAAAAGTGCCCTGATCTTTGGTAGAATGGTGTTTGTCTAGAACACATCACCCAAAAGAGAGGAGCACCTTTATGGTGAAGTTTATCACAAAGATCACAAAATTAAAAACGGAATTTTCTATGAGAAATGCAACAAGTATGGCAGGCAGCAAAGTTTTGCTTGCGTATCTTGAAAAAATCAAGTTGGACCGTGCCTTTCACGCGCTTGGTCATGCTAAAGCACCAAATTCCATATTCCCAACGTATCGGATTTTACTTTACCTCATGATCGGTTGGATGCTCGGCTGCGAGCGCATTTTCCACTTTCAAAAATTACAGAACGATTCATTGCTGCGACGTTTTCTAGGCGGTCGCTGTCCTCACCACAGCTTGCTGTACAAGGAGTTAGAGCGTTTAGGTAAATCTCGCCCTACCCTGAGCATAGATCTCAAAAAGCTGAATATGGAGATCATTTCTCCATGCCTGCCAGATTCACTCATTCTCGATTTCGACTCCACCGTGGAGACCGTTTACGGTG
>NZ_JBXCIW010000071.1:0-588 GCF_056786335.1 Paenibacillus sp. Y280 | reverse complement strand
GGTAACCCGCAAGGGAGCTAGCCGTCGAAGGTGGGGTAGATGATTGGGGTGAAGTCGTAACAAGGTAGCCGTATCGGAAGGTGCGGCTGGATCACCTCCTTTCTAAGGAAATACCCGAACCCGATGAGGTTCGGATAAACGTGGCAGTTTATCGCTTTACTCGTTGTCAGTTTTGAAAGATTAATCATCTTTCAACAGGAAGTCCAAAGGGAATACCTATGGGCCTTTAGCTCAGCTGGTTAGAGCGCACCCCTGATAAGGGTGAGGTCGGTGGTTCGAGTCCACTAAGGCCCACCATTATCGACTCTGAGAAGTCGGTACCCATATAACTTTGGGGCCATAGCTCAGCTGGGAGAGCGCCTGCCTTGCAAGCAGGAGGTCAGCGGTTCGATCCCGCTTGGCTCCACCAACAACTTTCATTTGTTGCGTCTTTGCTGAAGAATTACTCTGAAGCAAATTCACCGCAAAACACTTGCACCTTGAAAACTGGATAACGAAAGAAAAGAATTGCTGAAACATCCTTTAAGCTGTTTTTATTGTTAGCGAAAGGTGTTCGAGATTGTTCCGACTTCTTTTCGTTTTGTTTCA
>NZ_JBXCIW010000070.1:0-754 GCF_056786335.1 Paenibacillus sp. Y280 | reverse complement strand
CACCATAAAGGTGCTCCTCTCTTTTGGGTGATGTGTTCTAGACAAACACCATTCTACCAAAGATCAGGGCACTTTTTTACGTTTTTATAAGATTTCACTTTCGAAATTCAGGATTATTAGTATTTCCATCATAAATAAAGTTGAAAAATTCTTCGATCTCTAAACATGTTTTGATTACTCTTGGAACCTCAATATTATCTTCTTTGCATATTTTAGAAATAATTAGTCTAGCTTTTTCATACTTTTCATCATCTACATTCTTAAGATGCTCCCAATTCACAACAACCATTTTTAATTCGTTTTTGACTTGTTTTAATATTTCATATGGATTTTCAATCATAATAATCATACCTCCATTATTTCATAATTAGACTATACCATATGCTGGATAAACAAAATGTATCGTAATATGTGATTCTTGAAATCACATATCAGGACATGATATATTTACTATTGCATCAGAATTAACATGATCGCCATTCCCCCCTAGAGAATAAAGGAGGTGCGATCAATGTTAAATCTATCAATAGTCTGTTCATTGCCCTTTGGGGTGTTAATTGCAATTACTATACTACTAGTTATGCTCTTAAACAGAAAAAAAATGGGCTAGGATAAGTAATTACAAAGTTACCTTGTAGCGGTTAAACACCCTTATTGTGGACACTGCACCTCTTATTCGATGTCGATCGTAAAATTGCTTTAATTTTCTGCCATTTACTCTAAAATGAACGTTTCGAACTTGATCAGACTTTAA
>NZ_JBXCIW010000069.1:0-757 GCF_056786335.1 Paenibacillus sp. Y280 | reverse complement strand
CTGCGGAGGTGTGCTTCATGAGATGAGCACCGAGACGCGAAACGAAATCGCGGTCATCCCTGCGGAAGTGAAGGTGACGCGGCATGTGCGCCAGGTGTATGCATGCCGACGCTGTGAACGCGAGGAAATTCGCACGCCGATCGTAACGGCTCCCATGCCGAAGCCCGTCTATCCGGGAAGTCTTGCTTCTCCATCGATCATGGCGCACGTCATGAGCCAGAAGTATGTAGACAGTCAGCCGCTGTATCGGCAGGAGCAACAGTTTGCCCGTTTAGGTCTAACGATCTCACGGCAAACGCTCGCAAATTGGATGATGTACGGCGCGGATCAATGGCTTTCGCTGCTAACGGACCGTATGCGGGAGCACCTGCTGAATCAGGACATCCTGCATGCCGATGAAACGACGTTGCAGGTCCTGCGCGAGCCGGGCAAGTCTGCGGAGACGAAATCATATCTCTGGTTGTACCGAACGGGGCGTGAAGGCACGCCGATCGTTTTATACGACTACCGGCCATCGCGCGGCGGCGAGCATCCTCGCGATTTTTTGAAGGGATTCAGCGGCTATCTGCATGTGGACGGTTATCCCGGCTACCACAAGGTACAAGGCGTCACGCTAATTGGATGCTGGTCGCATGCGCGGCGCAAGTTCGATGAGGCACTAAAAGTACTGCCGCCCTCACAGGACAAAACCGAAACGGTTGCCCAGCAGGGCTTGCAATTTTGCAATAAGCTCTTTGCCATTGAGCGTGAGCTGAAG
>NZ_JBXCIW010000067.1:0-812 GCF_056786335.1 Paenibacillus sp. Y280 | reverse complement strand
TCGGAGGGTGCTTGCTTTCGGTTACAGGGCTTTTACCTGCTCTGGCGGGCCTTTCCAGACCTCTTCGCCTACCAAACACCTTTGTAACTCCATGTGAGACGTCCTACAACCCCTGCGCACAAGTGCGTAGGTTTGGGCTAATCCGCGTTCGCTCGCCGCTACTGACGGAATCACTATTGTTTTCTCTTCCTCAGGGTACTTAGATGTTTCAGTTCCCCTGGTATGCCTCTCACCAGCCTATGTATTCAGCTGATAGTAACTGTCCATTACGACAGCTGGGTTTCCCCATTCGGAAATCCTCGGATCAATGCCTGCTTACGGCTCCCCGGGGCGGTATCGTTGTTCGCCACGTCCTTCTTCGGCTCCTGGTGCCTAGGCATCCTCCGTGCGCTCTTACTAGCTTAACCATATGCTCAGGTGATTCGGCTTGACCGCCGTTTTCATTTTGTTTCCTCAATCTCCTAAGACATCAAGTGGTTGAAACAAAACGAAAAGAAGTCGGAACAATCTCGAACACCTTTCGCTAACAATAAAAACAGCTTAAAGGATGTTTCAGCAATTCTTTTCTTTCGTTATCCAGTTTTCAAGGTGCAAGGATCATCCCTACCGCTCTCGCGGAAGGACTATTAGATTATCATGCTCGCTTGCTGCATTCAACCTCTAAATGTTGGCAGCTCGCTTGCATAGCATAACCCGCTTGGCGACGTCCTACTCTCCCAAGACCCTGCGGTCTAAGTACCATTGGCGCTGGAGGGCTTAACGGTCGTGTTCGGTATGGGAACGCGTGGTTCCCCTCCGCCATCGCCACCAAA
>NZ_JBXCIW010000066.1:0-850 GCF_056786335.1 Paenibacillus sp. Y280 | reverse complement strand
TTTGCAGAAAAATATGATTTATACCAACATTTCTCCCTCACCTCTAAGGTGTCAAAGTTGTAAATCTAAGAATGAGTGAGAAAACAGGAGAAAACATTACTTTATAGTGGGAGGAATTTATGACCGACCGACTTGCTTTAGAACTAGTTATCAATACTCTGAAAGAGCGGTTGAAACAAAATGGAGACTTTATTGGTATTGATAACGGAGACGGTTCAGTAAAAAAAGTTACGTTTCTGTTTCATCCTCCTTGCTTGGAAGATGAACTGGACGATTTTATGAACCAATATGATTTAGTTTTGCCACCAGATTATTATCGGTTTTTATTAATGCATGACGGCGCGAAGTTGTTTTATCACCCCTATTATGGCGGAGAATTCTCATTATTCAATATCGATGCCATTATGGATATCATGAATAGCGGGGATTTTCCGAATGAGTGGTTGATGATCGGTTACCATTATGGTCAAGATTTGCTTATTGATATGGATCGAGTAATAGATGGAAGAAAAGACTACATGCTCTATCGGGATTCAATGGCTCCAATTGATGAAGCACATGATATGGGACTAGATTTTGAAACCTGGTTTAGCCTTGTTTTAGAGAACCAGGGATCAAGTTTTTGGGAAAAAAATAATTTTTTTATCTAGTCGCTATAACGCAAAAAAGTACCGTAGGTCAAAGAAGTCTAGACCGAGGTACTTTTTTTTATAACTCGAGCTAATTATATATAAACCTGAATTTCGAAAGTGAAATCTTATAAAAACGTAAAAAAGTGCCCTGATCTTTGGTAGAATGGTG
Source organism: Paenibacillus sp. Y280 (assembly GCF_056786335.1). Lineage (NCBI taxonomy): Bacteria > Bacillati > Bacillota > Bacilli > Caryophanales > Paenibacillaceae > Paenibacillus > Paenibacillus sp. Y280. Next base: position 49 of record NZ_JBXCIW010000066.1, on the reverse strand, counting down.
TTTGTCTAGAACACATCACCCAAAAGAGAGGAGCACCTTTATGGTGAAG
>NZ_JBXCIW010000065.1:0-903 GCF_056786335.1 Paenibacillus sp. Y280 | reverse complement strand
CGGTTAAACACCCTTATTGTGGACACTGCACCTCTTATTCGATGTCGATCGTAAAATTGCTTTAATTTTCTGCCATTTACTCTAAAATGAACGTTTCGAACTTGATCAGACTTTAACTTTTTTCGGCACCACCATTCCTTGCTTGACTGCCTCCCTATATTCATAAGGGGATAAGTCATAGATGCTGCCATGAATACGGATACGGTTATAATCCTGAATAAACTGACTCACAATCTCATAAGCCTGTTGATAAGACTCAAATTCATGCCGTTGGTAACATTCCAATTCGATGATGGCATGGTAGGATTCAATGTGCGCATTTTTATTCGGCGTTTTAGGCGGAATACGTTCGTGGATCATGACAAACTCCGTACAAGCCTCTTCAAACCGATGGCTGATAAACTGCGGACCATTATCGGAACGGATGACCGGCTTATCTGCTTGATCAAATAGCTGGCGCTTCATAAGCGCTTCCTGCATGATCTGGACGAGGTGCTTGGCTTCACAGGTCAGACCAATATGATAGGCGACGATGGCGCGATCAAACACATCTATAATGCACATAAGGAAGAAGAACCGCTGCTCACCATGAATCCATCCGTACTTAATATCAACCTCCCACAACTGATTAGAATCCGTTATCACGCGATTGTTCGCTAAACGCTTAGGATGCTTTAACTTTATTTTTCGCTGTGGACGAAGCACATCCATTAGCTTGCACAGACGGTACACTTTCTTCTTGTTGATCTTCAGTTTATGGCGTCTTCTAAGAAGCACAGTAAGCTTGCGATAGCCGTACGCAGCGCCTTCTCCTGCTAAGAATTCCATGACCCATTCACAGATTTGCTCATCGCTAACGGGCTTGCCGTCTTGTGTATAAGAAAAACCAGGTGCGGGGCGACC
>NZ_JBXCIW010000064.1:0-929 GCF_056786335.1 Paenibacillus sp. Y280 | reverse complement strand
ATTTGTGCGCCTCTTTTCGTATGTGGGTTTGTCCTTCCCGGAACAATTCACAGTATACTAGAGGCGCATTTTTCATTCAAAGCTCAAATTACTTCATTACAGGAATGGCTCCTAATTTCTATTATCGTTAAAAATAAAATAGTTTAAGTTAAATTCGTAATGAAAGAAGTATATTCAATCAATGCCCAGCGATCATTATGAAAACAAAGTAGAGATAAAATCCTTGATTACTGTAATTTAATTCATGCAGCGGAATCAAATAACTTTCATCACCTTTTTAAAATTCCTTTTACTTGCTGGTATTGAAATGTTCCAAAAATAAATGATGCTATTGTTTTTGAAGCATTAACCACCAGAATAGCATGATGAGCATCTGGTTCATATTTCCTTGAATGTGAGTCACTAATTACATTTCTTATCGTTCCTAGTCCTTGAACTGTACTTGCTAGTCCAGTAATAACTTGCTTTAATGGCTCTATTATTTCTGGTTTAGAGGGATCAAGATTTAGTGCTTTTCTAGCTTCATTTGATAATTTTACTAGATCATATTTGGGATCAGGATGATCACCTGTAATTGTATAGATGATCTCTTTCAATACTCCCTCTAATAGACTACGAGAATTAGTTATAGCTCCTGCATAGTCTTGTTCGCTTATTTTTTTGTCGCACTTTTTTAACTCATCTTTAATGTGGCTATAAGTCAAATTACTTGGCGGATTAAATTCTATAGCAATGAACTCAACTGTAATTGAACGTTCTCGCACAATATCAATGAAAGGATTAAACGTATCTTGAATAAATAGCAGCACTTCATTATTATCCTGAATTTCGAAAGTCCATAGTAATGAGCCTTAATACACGATGTCATAGGGGACTACTTCCAAAAATGTAAGTGGAAATGATGAATCGACAGGTATTGCTAGATTTTA
>NZ_JBXCIW010000063.1:0-929 GCF_056786335.1 Paenibacillus sp. Y280 | reverse complement strand
ACATGTCATAGCTTCGGTGGTGTGTTTAGCCCCGTTACATTTTCGGCGCAGAGTCACTCGACCAGTGAGCTATTACGCACTCTTTAAATGGTGGCTGCTTCTAAGCCAACATCCTGGTTGTCTTTGCAACTCCACATCCTTTCCCACTTAACACACACTTGGGGACCTTAGCTGATGATCTGGGCTGTTTCCCTCTTGACAATGGATCTTAGCACTCACTGTCTGACTCCCGAGTAGCACGTCTATGGCATTCGGAGTTTGACTGGACTTGGTAACCCTTGGCGGGCCCCGCACCCAATCAGTGCTCTACCTCCACGACGCTCATTCCTCGAGGCTAGCCCTAAAGCTATTTCGGGGAGAACCAGCTATCTCCGAGTTCGATTGGAATTTCTCCGCTACCCCCACCTCATCCCCGCACTTTTCAACGTGCGTGGGTTCGGGCCTCCAGTGCGTGTTACCGCACCTTCACCCTGGACAGGGGTAGATCACACGGTTTCGGGTCTACGACCACGTACTTATTCGCCCTATTCAGACTCGCTTTCGCTACGGCTCCGTCTTCCCGACTTAACCTTGCACGTGATCGTAACTCGCCGGTTCATTCTACAAAAGGCACGCCATCACCCATTTAACGGGCTCTGACTTTTTGTAAGCGCACGGTTTCAGGTTCTTTTTCACTCCGCTTCCGCGGTGCTTTTCACCTTTCCCTCACGGTACTGCTTCACTATCGGTCACCAGGGAGTATTTAGCCTTGGCAGATGGTCCTGCCGGATTCCGACGGGGTTTCTCGTGTCCCGCCGTACTCAGGATCCGTCTCGGAGAGTGCTTGCTTTCGGTTACAGGGCTTTTACCTGCTCTGGCGGGCCTTTCCAGACCTCTTCGCCTACCAAACACCTTTGTAACTCCATGTGAGACGTCCTACAACCCCTGCG
>NZ_JBXCIW010000062.1:0-930 GCF_056786335.1 Paenibacillus sp. Y280 | reverse complement strand
TTAGCATACACCATCCCCCTCCCCATACGAAGGGGCAACGTCATTTCCAAGTATTATATTGGGTTATTTCTGTCATTCAAGTAATATGACTTTCCGCTCGATTCGGAGCCAGATGTAACGGTTTGTGAACTGCTCAGCCATTTTTAATGTGACTTGTCGACCATGGCACACCAGTACACCTACGCATTCAAAAAATTCTCGCCGGAAGCGCTGAATGGTAAAGGTACGATGAACCGGTTCACAACAATCTTGCTTGAAACGTTCGAACAAATTGTAAGCGAACAGTTTGACGAGCAAATCCATTTCATTCGCAGCGAAATCGTCCGTTGGAATACGGTGGATCGAGAAACCGCGCTTGGCTTCTTTGATGTAGTTTTCCATGCAACAGCGCTGGTTGTAAAAGCGCCATACATCGATGGCTTCCCATGGCTCGCTGGTTACCATAGCCTCGTATTGCCAGAGTAAATCGAGAAATCCATCTTGTTCAAACATCATTTGTTCCGTTTCAAATCGTTGCACTTTTCGAATAACAGCGACCCTTCTTGTGGTGTCCCAAGAAGTGGCTTTATAGCACAACACTAGACCTTCAATGATCCAGTCATCATCAACAAAACGTGTCCAGAGCGGGCAAGCTTGAACTTGTTCTTGCAAGCGATTTGTCCATTTGATCTTACCGACATAGCCGATTTTTCTGGATTCCCAAAAACTATAAAACGCTTCGCCGCCAAAGCCTTTGTCAAAGCGAACATAATCAACTGGACGAGCAGACAGAAGCGATAGCGTTTTCTCAGCAAAAGCAAGTACGTCCGTGGAGCTATGCACGTTGCCGGGTCGTAATTCAGCGTTCAACAGAAACCTGGACTTCCCTTCGTATACCAAAATAGGATGGTAGCTTTTGCGTCCGGGTTTATAGCTATTTACGCCAACGGC
>NZ_JBXCIW010000061.1:0-1121 GCF_056786335.1 Paenibacillus sp. Y280 | reverse complement strand
CACACATTGCTGTGCTTCCACCCCGAACCTATCAACCTCGTCGTCTTCAAGGGGTCTTACATACTGGGAAATCTCATCTTGAGGGGGGCTTCACGCTTAGATGCTTTCAGCGCTTATCCCGTCCGTACTTGGCTACCCAGCGGTGCTCCTGGCGGAACAACTGGTACACCAGCGGTACGTCCATCCCGGTCCTCTCGTACTAAGGACAGCTCCTCTCAAATTTCCTGCGCCCGCGACAGATAGGGACCGAACTGTCTCACGACGTTCTGAACCCAGCTCGCGTACCGCTTTAATGGGCGAACAGCCCAACCCTTGGGACCTACTTCAGCCCCAGGATGCGATGAGCCGACATCGAGGTGCCAAACCTCCCCGTCGATGTGGACTCTTGGGGGAGATAAGCCTGTTATCCCCAGGGTAGCTTTTATCCGTTGAGCGATGGCCCTTCCATTCGGTACCACCGGATCACTAAGCCCGACTTTCGTCCCTGCTCGACTTGTAGGTCTCGCAGTCAAGCTCCCTTATGCCTTTGCACTCTTCGAATGATTTCCAACCATTCTGAGGGAACCTTTGGGCGCCTCCGTTACATTTTAGGAGGCGACCGCCCCAGTCAAACTGTCCACCTGACACGGTCCCTCTGCCGGTTTCACGGCAGCAGGTTAGAACTCCGATACGATCAGGGTGGTATCCCAACGTTGCCTCCACACAAGCTGGCGCTCATGCTTCTTAGGCTCCCACCTATCCTGTACAGATCGTACCAAAGTCCAATATCAAGTTACAGTAAAGCTCCATGGGGTCTTTCCGTCTTGTCGCGGGTAACCTGCATCTTCACAGGTATTAAAATTTCACCGGATCTCTCGTTGAGACAGCGCCCAAGTCGTTACGCCATTCGTGCGGGTCAGAATTTACCTGACAAGGAATTTCGCTACCTTAGGACCGTTATAGTTACGGCCGCCGTTTACTGGGGCTTCGGTTCACAGCTTCGGATTGCTCCTAACCGCTCCCCTTAACCTTCCAGCACCGGGCAGGCGTCAGCCCGTATACTTCGCCTTACGGCTTCGCACAGACCTGTGTTTTTGCTAAACAGTCGCTTGGGCCTTTTCACTGCGGCCCCCTCGGGCTAT
>NZ_JBXCIW010000060.1:0-1218 GCF_056786335.1 Paenibacillus sp. Y280 | reverse complement strand
TACGTTCAATCCATGCTTGACGACGTTGTTCTCTCGTGGTCATGTGGCAACCTCCTTCATTGGGTTGCCTTCATTTTCTCATGAATGGTTTGGACGTTGAAGGTGGGCTGGATTTGATGCTTACTTAAATCCCACTTACATGCAAATGAATTTGACGGCCAGTGAACACTTATCTCCCCAGAAACTCTCATCCTAAGGTTTTCAAGAATGTTTAAGATATCAACTATCATCAGGCTCATGTCGTATTTGTACCCTATTGGGATACAAATGGTCTTCCACATAATTATCACATCTTCTGTCGAAAGAGGAAACACAGTCTCAAGAGCATCAGACAAGGATGATATATCTTCATCATATTCCCCAGTAAATCTGGGACATCCTGCTTGAATTCTAAAATCCATCGACAGTCTCATTTTTTCTATGGTGCAGGATAACCATGATATGTACCCGAACCATTATTTCTTACCCAGATTCTTGTTGCAGTCACTGTAGAACCATCAGGCATGTATACTTTGGATGTAGAACCGCTAGGTAGATCAAACCATGCACCTTCACCAGACTTTAATGTTGCTGCTTTTTCACCTGCAAACTCTAAATCTGATTTGCTCCACTGCCCTTGAGGTAATCCTAACTTTTTAGCCATTGCCGGTCCTTCTTTCCAATCGACTCCATGTTCCCGCTCTTAAGATATTTGGCCTCAGGGCGTAAACCACAATCCCCGATATTATGAATCCAGATTCGTAAGTCACTTACAAAGTAAGTATGGAAATCATCACAAGTAAAGATGTATACCTTTACTTTTTCATCGTGATGTACAATTTCAATGTTATCAATCTTTAGATGGTTTCCGTTGCATTGGAATAACTCATCGCCCACCTTCAAATCAACAGCAAGCACCCATCCCTTTCCATCTATCCAAAAATGGATGATTATCAGTTGTCTCAATAATTTGATTGCCAACTGACAATTTATATGTTGTATCTTTCTCGTTACGATGAAGTGCACTAACTTCCTTGCAAGCCTGCTTACCTGTTTCTTCATTCTTCTAGAGAACCTTATCTCCGACCTCAATGTCTTCGATATTTTTCTCCCCTCGTTAGTTATAAACCTGAATTTCGAAAGTGAAATCTTATAAAAACGTAAAAAAGTGCCCTGATCTTTGGTAGAATGGTGTTTGTCTAGAACACATCACCCAAAAGAGAGGAGCACCTTTATGGT
>NZ_JBXCIW010000059.1:0-1328 GCF_056786335.1 Paenibacillus sp. Y280 | reverse complement strand
GCTTCCTCGCCGTTAACAATTAAAAGACCTGTCAATACTGGAAATTAAAAGACCAGTAGAGGACGAGGTGTTTTCATATGTTTACGGCCAATATTAGTAATGAAATACTTGAGCGATTGCTTCATATTCCAGAACCATGGTACGTCGAACGTGCAGATTTCAATCTTGAAAACAAACAACTGGATGTATACGTAAAAGCTAGAAAGCGTGCTTTGTTTGCATGTTCAGACTGTGGAGCAAAGGAACAGCCTGTTCTTGGTATCGCTGATAAGGATCGCGTATGGCGACATCTTAACTTTTTCGAATACCCTTGCTACATTCATGCCGAACTACCTAAGACACACTGCGGGCAATGCAACCGAATAATGCGAGTCAATGTGCCATGGGCATTAGATAAACCCAAGCATTATTTCACCCTTCAATTTGATGCACTGATTATGACGCTCGCTAAAGACATGCCGATGAATGCAATCGCTCGACTTGTCGATGAACATGATACACGGTTATGGCGCATCCTGCATTTCTACGTGGATCACGCTATAGCTACACAAGATTTGTCTTATGTAACAAAGATCAGTACCGACGAAACCTCAGCAAAGCGAGGGCATAACTACATTACGATCTTCATGGATCCCGAGAAGAAAAACGTGATCAGTGTCGCAGTTGGTCGAGATTCCAGCACATGGGATGTTTGCAAAGCGCGTCTTGAAGCTCAGGGCGGAGAACCGGCAAAGATATCAGAATTATGCATGGATATGTCTCCAGCATTTATGAAAGGCGCGGCAGAGAATTTCCCTCAAGCTGCAATCACGTTTGATAAATTCCACGTCATTCAAGCCGTAAACGAGGCCGTCGATGAAGTGCGCCGAAAAGAACAGAAAGGCTGCGAAATGCTAAAACATACGCGCTACATATGGCTAAAGAACGAAGAGAACCTGACGACCGCCCAGAAGGAAAAGCTTGACAAACTCAAGGACTGTGAGCTCGATACGGCCAAAGCATACCGAATGCGTTGGTGTCTCCAGAAGATCTACCAGTACCCAGCACCCATCGCTCCTGCCGTACTTCAGGACTGGATTCAGTGGGGATTGCGCTGTCGCCTAGAGCCCATGGTGAACGTTGCAAAAATGCTGCAAAGGCACTACAACGGCGTTGTCCGCTGGTTCACATCGAAGTTAACCAATGGTCTTCTCGAAGGTGTAAACAGCTTGTTTCAAGCTGCAAAGCGAAAGGCACGTGGATTTCGATCCCATAAGAACATCATCGCGCTCGTATACTTGCTCGCTGGTAAACTTAACTTTTCCATTAAACCAATACTCTAGCGACGG
>NZ_JBXCIW010000057.1:0-1587 GCF_056786335.1 Paenibacillus sp. Y280 | reverse complement strand
CCTGAATTACGAAAGCCCAATATAATAAGCACAGGCGGCTACACAATTAGGGAAAACTATCCATTTATAGGATGAGTATTTAGTGATAAGTTGTTTGACGGTGAAATGCAGCTAGAACTTCCCCCTCCCCACACAAAGGGGCAACCGAATTTCCAAGACTAATTTTGGGATTATTGTTTATTCCAATAAAATACTTTTCCGTTCCATTTGAAGCCATGACCACCGGTTTTGGAATGATTCTGCTAACTTTAAGGTGTATTGGCGACCGCTTCGCACGAGAATGCCGGCACAATGAATAAACTCACGACGAAACCGCCCAATCGTGAAGGAACGGTGAATCGGATCGCAGCATTTCAACTTGAATCGCTCGAACAGATTGTAGGCGAGCAGCTTGAGCAAAAGATCAATCTCATTCGCACCAAAGGACTGCGACGGAATTCGGTGAATAGCAAATCCGTTTTTGCCTTCCTTGATGTAGTTCTCCATGCAGCAGCGCTGGTTGTAGAAACGCCATACATCAATGGCCTCCCAGCCTTCCGTGGTGACCATTGCTTCATACTGCCAGAACAGGTCTAGTTCAAGCTGAGGATGATCATTAGCGTAACGCTGCATCTTTCGAATGACCGCCACACGCCTCATCTTGTCCCAGGTGCTGGCTTTGTAGCACAGTACGATACCTTCGATGATCCAATCCTCATCGACGAAGCGTGTCCAGTGCTTGCACTCGCTCACTTTTTGAGCAAGACGATTGGTCCATTTTAATTTGCCGACATAACCGATTTGACGTGTTTCCCAGAAGGCATAAAAGTCTTCGCCGCCAAAACCTTTGTCAAATCGCACATAGCTAACATGCCGATTGCCGAGCAAGTCCAACGTCTGTTCAGCAAAGGGGAGCACGTCAGTGGAACTTCCCGTATTTCCGGGTCGTAGCGCCGCATTCACCAACAGCTTGGATTGCCCTTCATAGACGAGCAGCGGATGATAGCTTTTACGACCTCGCTTATGGCTGTTGACGCCAACGGCAGCGCCCTGCTGATGACCATAAACGGTCTCGACGGTAGAATCCAAATCGAGAATAAGTGATTCGGGCAGCAACGGTGCGATGAGATCTATATTTATTTTCTTGAGCGCGGGAGCCATTTCATCGTGAGAAGCTCCGAAGCGAATGAGTTCCTTGTTAAGTAGACTGTGATGAGGCAAGCGACCACCGAGTGCATGGCGCACCAAGGCATCCGTTTGAAGTGATTTGAAATGGAAGAGACGCTCGCAGCCCATGATCCAACCGATGATGAGGTAGAGAAGGATGCGTTCAGTAGGAAAGATGGCGTTAACCGACTTAGCCAATCCGAGGGATTTTAGAGCTTGGCTCAAGCCAATGGTTTCGAGATATGCAAGGATCACTTTGCCACCTGCAAAATTTGTGGCATTTCTCATAGAAAATTCCGTTTTCAAGTTCGAGATTTTTGTGGTAGACTTCATCTTATGGTTGCTCCTCTCTTTGGGTGATGTTGTCTTCGCAAACACCATTCTACCAAAGATCGGGGCACTTTTTTATATTTTTATGTGATGGTACTTTCGTAATTCAGG
>NZ_JBXCIW010000056.1:0-1618 GCF_056786335.1 Paenibacillus sp. Y280 | reverse complement strand
CCTGAATCCGTGATATAAATATCTGATTTCCATAGATTGAAAGAGTATTATGGAGTAAAATAGAGATAACAGCTCGTTTGTTGCTGTTTTCAAAATACACCTATGAGGTGAACTCCAATGAAGGCTAAATTTACACTGGAATCTTCCAATGATTATCTTACTTCGCGTGCCGGGCTCATTCTTATCGGTCAACTGCTTGCCGGTACGCATTTAAATAAACGTCTTAATTTGTCTAAAGCTGGTGAGGCTAGAGTGCCTGACATCTCCCATTCCGATAATGTTCGTGCTTACTTGGGACTGCTCTGCCAAGGTAAAAGCGACTTTGATCATATCGAACCCTTTCGAAAAGATGAGTTTTTCGCTCGCGCTCTAGGCATTCGCAAGCTAACTTCCAGTCCGACCCTGCGTCAACGGTTTGATCAAGCTGCGCCTTCGAGAGAATGGCAACGGATTCTGCTCGAAGAATCCGCGGATTTACTAAAACGAGCCAACGCTCCTTTAACGCCGGTCAAGGTGACCTGCAGCCATGAAGAGGAACGATCTTACATGCCATTGGATATGGATGTTTCGCCCTTTGACAATTCAGGTACGAAGAAAGAAGGGATTTCTCGTACGTACAAAGGCTTTGATGGTTATGCTCCGTTCTTCGCCTACCTCGGCCAGGAAGGTTATGGTGTGAACGTAGAACTACGTGAAGGCAAAACACATGGCCAGAAGGATGCCGATGATTTTATCGATAGGAGCATTCGCTATGCAAGGCGCATCACGGATCTGCCACTGCTGGCTCGCCTAGACGGCGGTAATGACGCAGCAGATAACGTCAATCTCCTTATTGATCAAGAAACCGACTTTATTATTAAACGCAATCCACGTAAAGAATCGAAAGAGCAGTGGTTACAGTTCGCCAAATACGATGGGCGGCTGTTGGACTCCCGCGCGGGTAAAGAAGTCTATATGGGCGATATTCTCGTTCACCCGAAGCGATTCATTAAGCCCGTTCGCATGGTTTACCAAGTGACAGAGCGAACGACCGAACCGGATGGACAGATGCTGCTTGTACCGGATATTGAGCTCTCCCTTTATTGGACTTCGCTGGATTGCTCAGAAGAGCAAGTCATCACCCTCTACAAGGATCACGCGACGAGTGAGCAATTTCATAGTGAAATTAAGTCTGAACTCGACTTGGAACGTCTCCCTTCCGGCAAATTTGCGACAAATGACCTCATTTTGCATCTTGGATTGTTTGCTTATAACTTGCTTCGATTCATTGGACAGGTAGCACTGACCGATTATGATGCGCCATTTAAAAAGAAGAATGTCTTTCGGCAGCGCATTCGAACGGTTATTCAAGACCTTATGCTTATTTCCGCTCGCTTCGTCAAACATGCTCGAGGTTTAAAACTATGCTTTGGACGATGGAGTCCTTGGTTCCCGCAACTAAAGCGAATCTATTGGCAACTAAGATGATTGGAGCTAACAGAATACAACCTGCAAGAACGCTGTTAGACGAGGGTTCTACTTTGAGTTATTCTCATTTACCCAAAGATTCAATTGGATATGGCTGGTAGTAATTCCATCCGTTTAAAGATCCAAATTAGAGATTGGTCACGGATTCAGG
>NZ_JBXCIW010000055.1:0-1728 GCF_056786335.1 Paenibacillus sp. Y280 | reverse complement strand
AAAGGAGCCATTCCTGTAATGAAGTAATTTGAGCTTTGAAAGAAAAAAGCGCCTCTAGTATACTGGGAAACGTTCCGGCAAGAACTAAACCCACATACGAAAAGAGGCACTCACTATGAAGCATAAGATGAAACAGAAACAAAATCAACGTATTACAAGAATTACCGAAAAAACGCTCGTTGTTGGCGTAGATATTGCCAAGCGGCTTCATGTCGCTAGGGCCGTAGATTTTCGTGGAATTGAGCTCGGCAAGGATTGTGTATTCAGTAATGATGCAAAGGGGCTAGGAAGCCTTGTAACGTGGATGAAGGAGCTCGAGCAGTCTCACAGCAAGACGGATATCATTTTGGGTATCGAGCCTACCGGACACTACTGGTTTCCACTAGCTGCTTACTTGCAGAATGAAGGAATCAAATTGGTTCTCGTCAATCCTCACCATGTGAACAAAAGCAAGGAACTTGAGGACAACACACAAATAAAAAGCGACTACAAGGACGCCAAAGTTATTGCCAACCTCGTTCGAAACGGGAATTACACGGAGCCCAAATTACCCACAAAGGAATATGCAGACTTACGGATTTTGATGAACACAAGGGAGCAGATCATGGGCAGCTTAACACAAGTTAAATCCAGGGTTGTCAATTGGTTCGATCGTTACTTTCCTGGGTATGCGAAGGTGTTTAAAAGCTGGGATGGGAAGGCGTCCCTGATGACGATGCGCCAATTCCCGACACCAGAAGAGATTGTCTCTAAAGGCGCCAGAGATATTCTTGCGTGTTGGAAGAAGGAAGTTAAACGCGGAGTCGGCATCAAGCGTGCTGAACAGCTCTATGCAGCAGCAGAGGTTTCAATTGGGCTTAAAGAAGGTCTAGTCGCTGCGCGGGTTCAGCTTCGTTTGCTGCTAGAAGAATTCGATCTTTACTTGAAACAAGAAGAACAGATTATGAAAGACGTTTTAGAGATATTGGGGAAAATCCCCGGAACTGCCGAAATGCTAAGTATTCCAGGCGTAGGTGTTGTCACTATTGCTGGTTTCCTTGCTGAAATTGGGGATATAAATAGCTACGACCACGGACAGCAGATTATACGGTTAGCTGGACTTAATCTCGTAGAGAACAGTTCAGGTGATCGCAAAGGAAAGACAGGTATAAGCAAACGAGGACGTTCTCGTTTAAGGGCATTGCTGTTCCGCTGTATCTTGCCGCTAGTGGCTAAAAACGAAGAGTTTAAAGCGTTGCATAAGCATTACACGACGCGCTCCCAAAACCCGTTAAAGAAGAAGCAGTCGCTCATCGCATTGTGTGGAAGATTGATCCGCATCCTTCATACTTTGGGGACGAAACAAAAATCATACAATGCCACCGAAGTGTTAGGACATGTTCATCAAACCAGCATACAAAAGAGTGCTGCTTAAGAAAATCAACAGCTATTAACCTGAGTTTTCGCTTATTCACATGTGTATAACAATGACAATGGAAGCATCGGAGAAGCCGGAGAACTACACACCATAAGGGCTACGACCCCGTAAAGGAGCAAGAATCGGCATCCACCCCTTGAGAGGTAGAACGAAGGAATGTAAGGGCATAGACCCAGCGTGACATGGGAGGGTAAACCCCAAGGGTGCATGTGGAGATCCACTGTGCGATCATATCCAATTTCCACAGTTTTGGAACCAAACGATCCTAAGCTCTGTTCCCGCCTACGTCCTTACAGAAAATGATGTAGAGT
>NZ_JBXCIW010000054.1:0-1812 GCF_056786335.1 Paenibacillus sp. Y280 | reverse complement strand
AGGAGCCATTCCTGTAATGAAGTAATTTGAGCTTTGAATGAAAAATGCGCCTCTAGTATACTGTGAATTGTTCCGGGAAGGACAAACCCACATACGAAAAGAGGCGCACAAATGAAGTATAAGATGAAACAGAAACAGAATCAACGTATTACGCGAATTACGGAAGGTACTTTAGTCGTTGGAGCAGATATCGCAAAGAAGATTCATGTAGCGCGAGCTGTAGATTTTCGGGGCATAGAGCTTGGCAAAGATTGTGTGTTCCATAACGATCGAGAAGGATTAACGAAGCTAACGGCGTGGATGAAAGCTCTGCAGCTGGCGCATGAGAAAACAGATATTGTTTTCGGCATTGAGCCGACTGGGCACTACTGGTTTCCATTAGCAGCTTTTCTTGAGGCGCAAGACATCAAGATCGTCATCGTCAATCCGCATCACGTAAACAAAAGTAAAGAACTCGAGGACAACTCACCGACGAAGAGCGACTACAAGGACGCCAAGGTAATCGCAGACCTTATACGTAATGGAAAGTACTCGGAGCCCAAATTACCGTCGATGGAATATGCGGAACTACGTATTCTCATGAATTTCCGCGAGAAGGTTATGGTGAGTTTGAATCAAGTGAAGGCACGCGTACAGAACTGGTTCGACCGCTATTTCCCTGAGTATTTGAACGTGTTTAAGGAATGGGAAGGCAAAGCGTCCATGATGACCATGCGTCAATTTCCGACACCAGAAGAGATCGTCTCTACAGGCGCCAGAGGCGTTCTCGCACACTGGAGAATGGAAGTGAAGCGCGGAGTAGGCATCAAAAGGGCTGAGAAACTCTTTGCTACAGCTGAGAGATCGATCGGACTTAAAGAAGGATTACGAGCCGCTAGAATGGAGCTTATGGGCTTACTCGACCAGTTTGAGCTTTTCACTAAACAGGTGGAAACGACAATGAATCAAGTCATGGCTATCTTGGATGAGATTCCGGGAACAACGCAGATGTTGAATATACCAGGCGTAGGCGCTGTTACCGTTGCGGGGTTCCTTGCTGAGGTCGGCGATCTGAGTCATTACGATCACGGGCAACAGATCATCCGCTTGGCAGGCCTTAATCTGAAGGAGAACAGTTCCGGTAAACGGAAGGGAAAGACCGGCATTACCAAGCGTGGACGGTCTCGACTGAGAGCCTTGTTGTTCCGTTGCGTGATGCCTATGGTAGCGAAGAATAAAGAATTTAAAGCCTTGCACAAGTACTTTACAACACGAAGTCAAAACCCGCTGAAGAAGAAACAGTCGCTTATCGCGCTCTGCGGTAAACTGATACGCGTCCTGCACACGCTGGGGACGAAGCAAAGAGAGTACAACGCAAACGACGTTCTTGGACCTGTACGACAAGCACAGATACAACAAATCGCAGCTTAAGTTCAAGTAAGCATCACTTGAAATCTCAATTCAACAACAGATGTACAACTCGACAACGGAAGCACCGGAGAAGCCGAAGTTATTATTCCATAAGGGCAATGACCCCGTTTAGGAGCGAGAATCGGCCTCCACCCCTTGGCAGGTAGAACGAAGGAATGTAAGGGCATAGACCCAGCGTGACATGGGAGGGTAAACCCCAAGGGAAGATGTGGAGATCCACTGTGCGATCATAAGCGTTATCCACAGTTTGGATAAAAACGAATCCAAGCCCTGTTCCCGCCAGCGGTTTTTGCAGAAAAATATGATTTATACCAACATTTCTCCCTCACCTCTAAGGTGTCAAAGTTGTAAATCTAAGAATGAGTGAGAAAACAGGAGAAAACATTACTTTATAGTGGGAGG
>NZ_JBXCIW010000053.1:0-2538 GCF_056786335.1 Paenibacillus sp. Y280 | reverse complement strand
ATGCTTGACGACGTTGTTCTCTCGTGGTCATGTGGCAACCTCCTTCATTGGGTTGCCTTCATTTTCTCATGAATGGTTTGGACGTTGAAGGTGGGCTGGATTTGACGCTTACGTTTATACGGAAGAGAGTAATATCCCTATTTGGTTCAATTCATCCAGCCAGCGTTGAAGCTCTATTGCCGTTCAACCAGTGACGTATTACCGGCAGCCTCCGTCTATACGATGTGGTCATCGCAACTCTTGGTGTTTTTATCAATATCCGACTGAATCATCTCTATAATTTATAAAAAATGGGTATCATTGAAACAAAACAACTTCGAATGCGTTTTATAATGAGAGGGGATGTTAACACGCTGTAGAATGCTCTCTATGACAAAAACCATTGAGTTATTATGATGGTTACCTCATCTTCCCTTCGAATTCCAGTATGGCTCAGATTTATACATCATAATTTAATGAATGATCTAACCTAAGGAGGAAATACGATGAAGAAGACCAAAACTGCGATTGTTTTTTTAGGCCTAATTTGTATCTTTATGATTCTATTTGGATGTAAGTCAGCTGAGGATTTGACTCAATCAACAAGTGAAGAACAATCGGATTTACCTGTTGATCATTCAGTTAGTATTGATAAGGGAACTAGCCGGCCTGAAAATCCAATACCTACAGCGACGACAAATGATCAACCGCCTCAGTACATCGATGAAAGTAAATATGAAGGTGATGAATTAGGGATTGTAAAGACATTAAATAACATAGTGAAAGCTTTATACGAGAAGGACACTGATGCATATAATTCATTCATTACAGGAGATATGACTCCGATTAAAGGGAAGCTTGATTTTAAAAAGCACTTTTTAAGTATCGATAAATTAGATTTCACGGTGAAACCTGACCTTACACCTCCTGATGGTGCTAAACCTGTTTGGGTAGAATATACAGAGAAGATCTATGGTAACGAGGCAATTGAAACAGATGCGCAACTGTTTGTGTTTCAGTTTGAAGATAATGTTTGGAAATTAATATATATAGCTGATCATTGGCGATGGTAAGAATAAAATAAAAAAATGCGCTATACCACAAATAGTGGCATAGCGCATTTTTTATTAATCTTAAAAACCAGAACCATTACCCCACGAAGTAGGATTAACCCTTACCATATTGTAAACAGTACGATTTGGGTCTGGGTCAGATTCCCACCCCTCATTACTCATATACCCGGAAGTCCCCGATAGATTAATACGTCTTTGGTAGCGCAATTGGGAGGAACCGCCACCGTCAAGGTGTACACCCATAGTACAACCTAAGCCTTTCATGAACTGCCTAACTTCCCATACAGAGGCGTTCTTAAATGTGGCTAGAACAATTGTTCTGTATGAACCGCTGGGGCCGAGCGCACCATAACCAATGGCAGATCTACCGTCCAAATTAGTTTTACCTGCCCATGAATTAGCATATTCAGGGTGACCGGTTATTTCGTTAATATACTGTTGTTCAGGATCTGTACCAGTGTACGATTTACTTAGATGGAGGCTATATCCACCTATAGCCCATTTCACATTACTTGTAGTAGCACCTACGGAATTACCACTATAATCCAAAGTGTCTTTATATGTGTCTACAACATGCGTTTTAATATAACTACTGTTAACAGCAGGATCAAAATGGTAAAGGACTCCTCTTTTAGTCGTTTGCCCAGGCCCATGACTAGAATTAGCTGTTTGATCACCGCCGGTTCTTACCGCGGCATTGTTATTAACAGCTACTCCCAAAAGTGACGTACCGTAAAAGAATGTCCCATTGATCCCATACATGTTGGAATCCAAAACGCTCCCATTAATACTCGCTACAGATACACAATCAAGGTCTGCGATGATGTATCGAACTTCTTTTCCATTCTGTGTCGTCTTTACAGCATTAGCGATAGTACTCATTAAAAATCACTCCTGATATTTTATTAGAACATCATCCGAATGAATGTTCTGCCTTCATTTTTCAAGCGCCAATTCTTAAGTCGCTCTTCTTGTTGAAGACATTCGGGATACCACTGTGCCTACT
Organism: Paenibacillus sp. Y280; assembly: GCF_056786335.1. Taxonomy (NCBI): domain Bacteria; kingdom Bacillati; phylum Bacillota; class Bacilli; order Caryophanales; family Paenibacillaceae; genus Paenibacillus; species Paenibacillus sp. Y280. Next base: position 480 of record NZ_JBXCIW010000053.1, on the reverse strand, counting down.
GTATCCCTCAATAGGCACCATGGGAATGTCGTATTATCAAGCTTATCATCGAGATGCCTCTTTCTAATGCCTCTCTGTGATTGCTTGATGATATATACAGTGTCGCGAGTATAAGAAATTACAACTAGTAGCAGAAAATAATTGAAAATAATTGATGGCTTATATTAGACACCCAAGCGTGGGGTTCTACTAATTATGATGTAGCAAGGGAACAGGGAGTTGGCATGGAACCTATGGATAATGATTGTGGAAAGCTTTCGGACTACTTAGATGGGATATAAAAGCTTTTGGAGACATTAGAGCTGACTATGGCCGCAAATAAAAAAGACACCCGCTCCTAGATAACAAATCTGTGAGTGGGTGTCTGGCTCTTCGCCACTAGCAATTATTTAGGCTGAAATGACTGCTTTACACTTCCAGAAAACCTATGAAAACCCGGTATAAAAGGGGCAAAGGGAGCCCCGTCGCTAGAGTATTGGT
>NZ_JBXCIW010000052.1:0-3124 GCF_056786335.1 Paenibacillus sp. Y280 | reverse complement strand
AATAATCACTGGAAGTTTCAAGTGTAAATTTCGTTGTCATAGGAGTTCACCCCATAGGTGCAATTAGATATCAGCAGAAAACACGCTGTTATCTCAATTTTACTCCTAAAATCTCTTATAATCTACGATTTTCATAAATTTATGTCACGGATTCAGGATCAACATAATCGCTTTCTTCAACATTTTACATAATCTTCTTTTAAAATACTGTATATTTCTAAGTCGACAATACCTTTACCTGCCCATAGTGTTGCTTGTCTTAATGTTCCTTCTTTGATGAAGCCATTCTTCAACAATACCTTTTTTGAATTCTCATTTTGAGGCATAACTTCAGCCTGAATTCTGTTGACGTTGACATCCGTAAACAAAAAATCGAGTAATATTTTTACCGCTTCGGTAGCGATACCTTTTCCCCAATGTGATTCCGACAAAAAGTAGCCTATCGTCACTGCGCTAACCTTTTGATTAAAGTCGACAGCTTCAATAATTCCAAGCAACCGATCGGGTTTAGGGTTGGCGAATATCCCCCACTTAACCCTTGACCTTTTATTATAATCTCTCTCAAAATGGCCAATCATGTTATTCACAGTATCTTTATTGTGTTTGGGTATTATGCCGCAGTATTCAAACACGTTGTCATTATTATAGATTTCAAAAACTTCGTCAAGATGATGATCTTCAATTTTCTTCAATACGAAATCATCTGACTTTAGGATAGGAAACTGATCAAAAACTGCTTCAATATTCATTCCGTCACCGCTCCATATTTTCTTTTTTATCGGAATATCCCTAAACTCCAACTCTTTTAAGAATGAATTATTTGTTATTAAACCTTGTACCCTCTCTATTGTATTAGGTCGTTTGGGTACACCACCGTTTCTATTTAGCAATATCCACCTGAGACAAGCCAACGCTTCAAAAACTTCAAGTTCTTCCTGCTGAATATTATTTTCCAGTAAATAAGCTGAACGAAACACCCGTGCATGTCCATACGAAATGTATATCTTTTGTAGCGTAAGCGACCATGCAAAATCATATCTGGAATCCCCTAATTGTCCGTTCGTCCAATCTATTACAGTATATCGGTCATTTTTCTCTACAATGTTTCCCAAATGGAAATCACCATGAATTATACGATCTTGCTTTATTTGAATGATTTGAACCAGAGATTAATGCACTATTTAAGTCATCGTGTTCCTTTGCTCCAGGAAAAAAGTAATCTATGAAATCGTGCTTGGGAAGATATATATTTCCTATCTCTTTTACATGGATTTGATGTATTCTTGATAATATGTTCGCAATATCAATCATTTTCTTTTCATTCAGTTTATTAACGGGCGTCCCGTCAAAGGTAGTTAACAACACCTTATCTGCGTTTGGATTTACCCCCCAGCCCACTGGCTTAGAGACTGCTAATCCTCGTTCATAAAGGACATTCAATAAATGAAATTGAAAACTAACATCAGGTCTTGAACTCTTATTCCATACTTTCAATACAAAGCTCTCTTTATCTGAACTTATCTTCATAACCTCAGCTTCAAATCCATGATCCATTGGATTCGTGGTTAAGGTTTCCTCTTGATTTAATAATTCATCCATCTTATCTTTTTTTTCTACCCAATCCACGATACCTATAGCGGTTCCCAATAATAACCTTCCTTCCATACGGTTATTTATATTCTCTTCTTGATCGGTATGTATAAATCGACTTTACATTTCCCTTCCTTATCCTTAGCAGGATCATTCATACAGAATTCGAGGCATGGTCTATCGTCGGAATCATACTCGCTTTTTGGCAACCATAATGTTTCTTAAAGAGGGCATTGAAGGTTGACACCGATTCGAAACCGCATTGATTCGATATTTCCAATATGGGCTTGTTGGTTTCAACCAAAAAATAAACAGCCTTATATAAACGCTCTTGATTTACAAATGCAACTGGAGTCACACCGACTATAGATGTAAATATTCTTGTAAAATGATATTTCGAGAAATTTGAAACACCAGCCAATATATCAAGATTGAGTTTTTGATTACTATTTTCCTCTATGTATTTAATTACTCTATCAATTCTATCTTTATAGTCATTATTCATTTATCGCATTCCCCAATTACTTTTGTATTAGACTACCAAAATTATACAACGCAATTGGAAAACTTGGATAGCTTTAATGAATATACAAACGTATTGATCTGATGAAGTAATTATCATATTCCTACAGCTTCTTGCCTCCCCTATCATCTCACCTTTCCATTTGTAGTTTGAAATCTCTGTGTTATTGCGGCTACATCGATTTGTTTTTTGTTCGCCATATCTAGCGTATGTTTCACGACATGTTTTTGCTAAAACTTTCGATTGCCAATAATGCTTTGCTTTATATCTGACCAAAAGAAAAGCCGCCCTACAAATAAGGCGGTCAATTCTGAACTATCGTGTCCCGTTTGCTTAATCATGTGACGTACAAGTTATAGTAACGGCTTCCTATAAGGCTTCAAATATTCACGAGTCAGCTTATTCGATAGGTTCAAGCCCTCTTCTCGTGTAGTTGCGGGGGCTGCAAGCATATATCCATTTTCAACATTCCAGACGGTCTGAGAATTACCAGCTTCGGACTGTTGATTAGGCGTTGCTAAAAGGAACGTTACTTGGCTGAAGTCTTTGTTCGCGAACATAAGATGTGACTGGTAAATTTCAGCTTTTACGACAGCTCCTCGCTCGTCATAGATAAAATAAGGATACGACATCGCGCCCCAGCCTTCTCTTGCAAAATGAATATCCAGCTTACGCTGATCCGGAGGTACTGGAATTTGTTCGCCAACGATTCTAACTTCACCTTTGAATACTTGTTCGCCTGTCAAGCTCGTATGCAATTTACCTTGAATTACGACCGTCGATGGCTCCGTACCCGTCTTCGCACCTTCGGAACCTAGCTGATACTTAACACCTGACAACTTTACATCAATTATGCGGGGATATTTCACATACGTTGCCCAAGCTACGCCAATAACGTAAGCGTCAAATAGCCCCCACCTTGTCATCAGATGAGAGCTAAGATAAGCTGGATTAAGATTTAAACACGTGGCAAGTCAGCGGTAGCGATGTTGACCAAGGCAACAGCTTGTC
>NZ_JBXCIW010000051.1:0-3512 GCF_056786335.1 Paenibacillus sp. Y280 | reverse complement strand
TTTCCCAGTATGTAAGACCCCTTGAAGACGACGAGGTTGATAGGTTCGGGGTGGAAGCACAGCAATGTGTGTAGCTGACGAATACTAATCGGTCGAGGGCTTATCCTAAAAGGTTTGTTTGGACCCATACATCCGGCAGACACAGTTAAAGAGGTTTTCAGCAAACCTGATCTTTCGTATCCAGTTTTCAAGGTACAAATGCTTGCCTTGTACCAAGAAACAACCCCACATGCCGTGGGTTTTATTGTGTCCCGGAGGCTTAGCTCAGCTGGGAGAGCATCTGCCTTACAAGCAGAGGGTCGGCGGTTCGATCCCGTCAGCCTCCACCATTATTATGAGTCATTAGCTCAGTTGGTAGAGCACCTGACTTTTAATCAGGGTGTCGTAGGTTCGAATCCTACATGACTCACCATTATTTTCTCACATGCGCGTATGGCGGAATTGGCAGACGCACCAGACTTAGGATCTGGCGGGCGACCGTGGGGGTTCAAGTCCCTCTACGCGCATACTTTTAACGAAAAAAGCCTTGCTAAGCAAGGCTTTTTTTTATTGACTGATAATCAAAATACGACTTTGAGATCGAATGATCCAAGGTTTTTTTTTGTAAAAGCTGCTAGCTATCGTGTACAATAAAGCCATTAAGGGAGGCTGATTCATGAACTTTTACGTAACTTTTTTCACAAATATGAGCATTCTCATAACCTCTGCCTACCTTTTTAACCTCCTGTATAAGAATTTGTTCCTGCAATCACCATCTATCGTCAAGAACAGCGTAATGATCGTTATATTTATTTTCTGCGGGTGGCTGGCGATGAAGTTTGGCGTACAACTGAATGAAGGTCCCGTATTAGATTTGCGTGTCGTGCCGATTATTTTCGCTTCCCTGATGTTCCGAAATCCATGGCATGTCTTCTTAATTGGATTGGGAATTGCCGCAACCAGGTACTGCGTCAACGGAGTAACGCTTAATGCACTTACCGGATCATTTAATATTGTCATATTGGGCATGGCCGCTTCAGGTCTCGTCATTCTATATGAGCGGAAGAAGTCTTGGAACTATCGATTGAAAGCGATTGTTTAGTATCTATGACTTCTATACGGAGCAGCAGCGTGCATTAGAGCTTCGCAATAAGAACGTGATCCTTGTGGAACAGACAAACGAGCTTAAAGAAGCGCACAAGGAGCTTGAAGATCGAGCGCTTCAAATTTTAAATTCTTCCAAATATAAATCGGAATTTATATCTAATATGTCGCATGAGCTCAGAACACCGCTAAACAGTATTATCCTTCTCTCTGAGCTTATCCGAGATAATGAGGCGGACAAGGATCAAAGCGAGAATCTGCAGTATGCGGAAATCATTCATACCTCCAGCAGAGAACTTCTGCGGATTATTAATGATATTTTGGATCTGTCGAAAGTGGAAGCACGCAAAATGGAGCTGTTCTGGGGCGAGGTATCCATCGAGGATATCACGCAGCTGCTGTATCATCAGCTTGGTCCGATGGCGGTTAACAAGGGGCTGAGCTTTGAGATCATTGTAGATGAGGCTGTACCAGCTCTGCTCGAGTCAGACGGACAGCGTTTGAGCCGGATTTTGCGCAATTTAATAGGCAATGCTGTTAAATTTACGAATCGCGGCAGCGTTACCTTGCACGTATCGAAGGAGCCGGGGGCTGGCTTCATTGCGTTTGCAGTTAGAGATACTGGAGTAGGAATTGATGAGAATAATCAGCAGCTCATTTTCGATACCTTTTTGCAAGAGGACAGCACCAATAAACGGAAATATGAAGGAACCGGGCTGGGACTCTCGATCGGCCAACAGTTTGCAAAGCTGCTTGGCGGTACGCTGACGCTGCGAAGCACAAAGGGAGTGGGCAGTGAGTTTAAGCTCATCTTGCCGCTGAATCCTCCAATTGACTCGTTATAGGCACGACAGGCTGCAGTCGAGCAGGATTTTTTCCAGATGCAGCAGGAGGTTAACATTTTTGGGGCAAGAAGCCTCACTTTGCGACTGACAGGGAATGGAATCATAAAGCTTTAACAGTTCAACCGTAACGGTAGTTCCTTGGTATAGGAAATAGAGTTAGAGTATGGAAAAAAGAAGCAGCGCTTTCCTCACGAGAGGGAGTTGCTGCTTCTTTCTTATTGCTGCCCCATACCGGTGTATACAAGAATGGCATCTCTTAAAAATTCAGCGCCGCCACGCTGATGTTTGTCGTAGTATGCGGTAAATCTCTCGTCATCCACATACATTTGAGCAATGTTAGCATGTGCTTCTTTACTGTAATGGCCCCAATAAAAGGTGAGCCATTGACGATGCAAATCAGCCGCTTTTTGCGCGAGCTCTCCGGAAGGGTTGCCGGTAGCAAAAGCCTCAGAGAGGACGCTTAGCACATCGGCGCCTAATTTTTCAATCTCTGCATGCTGCTCCTCCGTCATATTTTTAATCGCACGGTTAGACCGGTCCACTTGCTCATCTCCATACTTTTCTCTAATTTCTTTGCCAAATTTCTTCTCGTTGTCATCGATCATTTGTTGCTTGAAGCCTTCAAATTTCTCTTTGTTTGTCATTGTTATTCTCCCTTCGTTTTGGGCTAATGTTTTATCGACATTAGCGATTAGCAAATCTAATTGCTGTCTCTTTTCAAGCAGCTTCTGCCGATGCTCGCGCAGCGCGCTTTTTCCGTCAAAGGCGGGTGCGGTCACGATTAGTTTGATATCCTCCAAGCCGACGCCAAGCTCCCTGTAAAATAGAATTTGCTGCAGTCTATCCACTTCCGCTTGCCCGTAAATGCGATAGCCTGAGGAGTTAATTCGTGCTGGCTTAAGCATCCCGATCTCATCGTAATAGCGCAGTGTTCTTGTGCTAATGCCAGCCAGCAGCCCTAGCTTTTTTATGGTGTATTCCATGTGCTCACCTCCTGACAAGATCATCGTACACCTTCACGCAGCGTGAAGGTCAACTGATTTTTTTGATTTAAAATGCCTGGGAACACGAAGAATTATCGATAAAATGAAGTTAAGGAATAGAGAGTATTGTGGTAGTCTTACCGTATTATAGAGGGTTAACACGAAATAAAGCATTCCTGATTGGGGATTAAGAATACATAACTTAATTTGATTAATAAGCGATAATACATAAGATTAGCAGCTGATCTTTGGCTATAAATGATAATAATATTGAAAATAATAAAATAAATTAAAAAAAGACTTGCAATACTATAAAGATACATGGTATATTCTAATTCCGGCCGAGAGAAACATGCGGACGACAAGCAAAACAAGCTCAACACAAGAGAGAATAGATTGCTCTTTGAAAACTGAACAACGAGTAATAACTGCCCTTATGATTCTAACGAATTGTAAGAAAAAGCGATAAAAAGTAATGAGCAAGTCAAACACATGAAGCTTTTCTCTTCGACATCGCGTCGAAGCGAAAACTTCCATTTGGAGAGTTTGATCCTGGCTCAGGACGAACGCTGGCGGCGTGCCTAATACATGCAAGTCGAGC
>NZ_JBXCIW010000050.1:0-4612 GCF_056786335.1 Paenibacillus sp. Y280 | reverse complement strand
ACTTCATCTTATGGTTGCTCCTCTCTTTGGGTGATGTTGTCTTCGCAAACACCATTCTACCAAAGATCGGGGCACTTTTTTATATTTTTATGTGATGGTACTTTCGTAATTCAGGTTCAATCGAACGCAGCGTTTCTTCATCAAATCCAGCAGCAAGCTTCTTGATTTTATCGATAAGGGATGACAATTGCTTCGCCTCATTTCGTTATGGGTATGCTTTATTCTGCTCTTGCAGAAAGCAGCTTGTCAACCTTAACGATTGGCAGATATCCGCCTTTATTGGTCAATATTCTCTGCTTGCAAGCGCCATTTTGGCGTATTCCTGCGTGAATGCGCCTTCGGATGTAATGATCTTCATCGGAAGCTCCATGCCCTCGGATAAATCCTTAAACATTTAGGTTTGTAAAGGCTACACGGAATGGCCGTATTGGAGAGTATTGGATGCGTCTGAAAAAGCAAAAAAGGCGCCTCAGCAGCTGAAACAGCGCCAAGACACCTTCTACTTTTATCGTAAAATAACGCCACAGAGATTGAATTTAAACATCATTCTACTGTTGCCTATTAGTCTAGTAAATAGAATGTTACTTAAACGCAGCCGCTCCCATAAAATCAGCGATGTGCACTTTTTGGCCGGTTTTGGCGCTCTCAACAGCGGCAAGCACCATCGCCATGCTGTAAATATTGTCGCTGCAATCCGTTTCCGGCTTACGGCCTGATTCGAGGGCGTCGAACATATCATCCAAGCAGCCTTTATGGAACGTATTCGCCATTTCTGGAAGCTGTGTTTCTACTCGCACGTAATCGCGGTGAAATTTGCCGCTTTGGTCGCCAGCAGCTACGATCTCCGCATATGGATTGCCTGCGCCATCCCAAATCGCTGTGCCATTCTCGCCAGTCACCCGCCAAGACGCTTCCCATGAAGTAGGCACACCTTCTGCGCACCACGAGCCGCGGTAGTTAAAGACAGAGCCATCTGACATTTCATAGATGCAGATCGCCATCGCGTTTCCGGCATACCATGAACCGGGTGGGTTAAACTCATGGCAATACACAGATACGGGATTCGCGCCGGAAATATATCTCGCTTGGTCAAACGTGTGGATCGCCATATCGAGCAGCAGCGGACTTTCCATCGCGTCGCGGAAGCCGCCAAAATGTGCGCCAATAAAGAAGTCTGCGCCAACGAATCCAATTTTGCCGATCGCGCCTCCCTCGATCAGCCCTTGAAAGGCGCGAATGCGCGGATCAAACCGGCGATTTTGCATAACAGCATGCGTCCTGCCTGTAACATGAGCCATTCGCACAATTTCATTGCAGTCGCTCATCGTTTCCGCGAGCGGCTTCTCTCCAAACACATCGCAGCCAAGCTCCAAAGCAGCAGTACTAATCGCATAATGGCTCGCCGGTATCGTGACATCGAATACTAACGTAGCACCTGTCTCCGTAATTGCTTGCTTAATGTCGGTGAAGGTTGGGCAAGTAAGACCTTTTCGCTCCGCCATTGCCGCAGCAAACTCTTCTTTGATATCAACGAGCCCAACTATTTCCGTATCTTCCCGTTCCTTCGCATAGTCCACCCACGTATTCGCCATCCCGCCGCAGCCGGCTATGACGACTCGATGCTTCATTGTCACCTGCTTTTCTCCCCGCTTTCGCTTCGCTAAATTAGACTGGATTTGGAACAAAATCGCCGCCGCGGCAGCGCTTCAAATAATTCAATGCATGAACCTGTCCTGTCATTTCCAGCTCATCCTTATAAACAGGATCATGCCAGCCCTCGATATCGATCGTGCCTTTGTAGCCATTTTGTCTCAAAATCGTAATAATATCCGACCAGTTGCTATCGCCAAAGCCCGGCGTCCGGTGCCAAACGAATTGCTGTTTGCTGTGCACGCCATGCTCCTTTACTATATCCCACGCAATCGTTGCGTCCTTGCCATGTACGTGGAACACTTTGCCCGCCCATTTGCGCAGCTGCGGAATCGGATCAATCAAGCTGACCATTTGGTGGCAGGGCTCCCATTCCAGTCCGATATTGTCCTCCGGCACCGCATTAAACATCAGCTCCCAGGCAGTCGGGTTATGCGCAATATTCCAATCGCCGGTTGTCCAAGTGCCGCCCATATCACAATTTTCAAAAGCGATCCGTACACCCTTAGCCGCTGCCCGCTTCGTCAGCTCGCCGAACACTTCCTTGAACCTCGGAATCGATTCATCGATCGATTGATCCGTCAGACGGCCAGTGAAGCCGGATACGATATCCGCTCCGAATAAATGGGCATGATCGATAAGCCGCTCCCAGCTCGCAAGCGTATCGGCATTGTTGCCTTCGCCAGTCAGCGGGTTTCCGAAAACGCTTACAGCTGGAACAGCAAAATCATGCTCATCGGCAAGCGCTCTTACTCGTTTAGCCATTTCAACCAAATCCGTACTGCCGGTCGTTTGCCAAAAGGTTAAGTTAAACGATTCAAATCCATGCTTCACAATTTGCGGAATGACCTGATCCGCATTTCCTCCGCCTACAAGCGTTCCAATTCGCAATTTGTTGTCCATTGTTGTATATCACTCCAATATTGGCTTATAGTATTTGTAACAACTCCATTATAGCTAGCAGTTATGCAGATCACTCTATACAATCTTGAGCAAAAATAGTCTAATCTTGTGGTGGTGAGCAGATTGACCTATCCAAAGGAGCCCTGGGAAAATACTCGTCTCGAGCATAAAACATACCCGATACAGCTATTCCAAAATCGCTGCCATAACGTCGCGCCAAATGACTGCATCCTTTATTTACATTGGCATGAGCATTTCGAGATCATCGTAATGAGGGAAGGGAGTGCGCTGTTCCACATCGACAGCCGCCCTTACATCGTGAATATGGGAGACGTCATCATCATACCTGGCGGAGGGCTGCATGTGGGCTATGCCCTTCATTGCGGAAATGTTCATTATGACTGCATCGTCTTGAATGCGTCACTCTTCAATGATTGGGTTCACGATCCTGTACATGCCCAGTTTGTCGCTCCTTACCTGGAGGGCCGGCTGCATTATCCCGTTAAACCATCGGAGCAGGATGAGCAATGCCTAAGCTTTAACTCGCTGCTGGATGAAGTGATCGCCGAGCTGGCCGCGAAGCCCCCGGCTTATCAGCTTATCGTCAAGTCGAAGCTGCACACGCTGTTCACGCTGCTCTCCCGCACTTTCATGGAACGGCAGCTCGCAGGCAAGCCGGCGGAGCCATACTTCGTCAATCGGGATCGCTTTAAAGCACTCATCCAGCGCATCGAATCGCAGTTTGGCGAGAAAATGTCGATCGAACAAGCGGCGAAGCAAGTGAGCCTGAACCCGTACCATTTTTGCAAGCTATTCAAAAAGCTGACAGGCCGCACCTTTGTGGAATACGTCAACGTCTGCCGCATGAATGAAGCGGAACGGCTGCTTCGCGAGAGCAATGATACGATAACTGAAATTGCCGCCATTGTCGGTTGCGAGAATCCGAACTATTTTACGAAGCTGTACAAGCAGTACAAAGGGATGACGCCTTCGCAGACGAGGAAGAGGTAAGAAATTATGCCTGATGTCTTAAAACTCAAGGAAATCCTTGCTGAGAGTAAAATGTCCCAACGTGAACTTGCCTAATTACCGGATTAAGACCAAATACCATAATGTTCAAGTGAAGTTGATAGGCTATATCTAAGCACATTCGAAGTCATCTGTAAGTTGCTCGATATACAACTTCATGATTTGATTGTCATGGAGGAATATTAATGCTATCAAGCTACTGGAACTTTGCTCACTACGCCGCCCAGTATTGCACATGGTAGTGTTACAGCATCCTCCATTTGTTCCGCCGCTAAATTATCAAAATCCAGAATAAGGCGTTTCCTCATTTCATCCTCTATTTACCTACGTTAATGCCCCGTGACAAGCCGCTGTTTGTAATTTCATTTTATTTCAGGAAAACCGCGAGAAAACGAAGGAAAGGTATTTGAAGCAAAATACGGTGGTTACTGATTATTTTGGGGTTCAGTCAAAGGAGAAAGCTACCTGAAAAGGGGTATAAAATTCAAATATATTGAGCGAATTTATGCGTACAAGATTTTTATGGACAAATCATCCGGGACTAATGAGGGTTAAGTTCATTCGGGATATGCCACCCGAATCATTCGGCACTGGGTGGGGTATAGGAAAAAACCTTGAAGGAGCAATCCCTCAAGGTCTCATCTTGTTACAGTTATTGGTTATAGAGCATCCCTTCATTGTTAATTGAGTTGAATTCGGCAATTAATCGTACCATTTCAGGAACTGAACCCGTATTAAATCCCGAGATTGTCAGACCATCAATAACATTTTTAAGTACCCTTTTCCATTCTGATTGAAAAATTTCTTTTGTAGTTACAACATGACCGCTTTGTTTAAGTAAATTCTCGGTCTTTCCAACAACATTTTCCCACTCCGAACGTATTACCATTTTATTTGAATCCCATGTTAAATCCGTAAGCGTCAAATAGCCCCCACCTTGTCATCAGATGAGAGCTAAGATAAGCTGGATTAAGATTTAAACACGTGGCAAGTCAGCGGTAGCGATGTTGACCAAGGCAACAGCTTGTCT
>NZ_JBXCIW010000049.1:0-4694 GCF_056786335.1 Paenibacillus sp. Y280 | reverse complement strand
TCATTTGTGCGCCTCTTTTCGTATGTGGGTTTGTCCTTCCCGGAACAATTCACAGTATACTAGAGGCGCATTTTTCATTCAAAGCTCAAATTACTTCATTACAGGAATGGCTCCTAACTATGTTCTTCTTAATATCAACAACAAGATCGTATGTAATACCCTTATTGTACGTTGACTATAGCTTCTCGTAAAAAATCTAAATCCGTGCTTATATCCAGCCCCCTGTGTCAGTTGTAACATTTTCATTGTAAAACTGTTTTTTGCTGTTCTAATCTGAACGACACCCCAACATCTACCAAGCTGATGCGTTCATTCTGGCGATTTCATCGGTAAGTCCGAGTCTGGTCATTTCTTCTACCATCGCCTCTTCGACTTCCACACTATGGAATTCCTTTGCGTTAAATGTACGTGCCAATACTAGTTTACCGGCATAGGTAGCTCGCTTCAAAAAGCCTTTCAATTCTTCGGCTTCCAAATCATCATCCACCAGAAGTGTTTCGTGTTGCCGACCTTTGTCCCCAGGGAGAACATTAGTTACCCCCAGTCCATCAGGCGTGGCGACAACGATTTGTTTCTCCCTCATAGCTTTTACGCGATCAAGGTATGCATATGGATGATCGATTTTAGGTAGATTTAGTGTATTTACCAGTCTGGACATGACCTTACGGCGAATCGCTTGCTCTACCTCTGTTGGTGCCCATTCATGTTGCGCCTCCTCCTCTTCTTGCAAGTAGTTTTGGTAGGCTTCTTCACTTTCAAACGACATATATATAAAAGTACTGTCAATAGCAATTACGCTCAAAAACTCCCTGATATTGTTGGCAATGACTTCTGCAGCTTCATCCCCACCCATTGGGGAAACTCTTACGATTGGGGCATTATTTAGATCCGGGACAGATCCGAATTCCGTTAAGAAGCCGTAGTGTTCACCATCTCCACCCGTCCACCCAAACGTAATGACATCCCAAGGGGTATTCCCATACTCGCTTTGGTAATAACCTCCGTAAAAGCCGAGCTCGTCCCATAACGATAGTCCTTCTTCTTTAAGTTGCGTATCTAAGGTGTACAGGTCGTTGAATATATCCGGAGCAGAATACTTTCCGTAATTGATCTGCTCACTTTCCTCGGCACTCATTGTATCCTCTGCTGCCGTTTCTTGTTGCTTTTGCCATGCTAGCAATTCCTCCATTTCTTCATCTGTGACATCGCCGGGGTTTGGAGATGTCGTAATCGTAACTTCACCTGTCCCAGCATTAAAAACGATCTCTGAATCCGTTAAATCACTTAATCGTTTGGAGTGGATATAAATATGCCCATCAACTTGTCGAAGCGTATCTCCCCATTCATCATGCAAATAGGTCGTACTACTTTCATTTAGTGTATAGTAAGAGATAGCTAATGAGTCATCTTCTTCGTGATTGTACGTCCAGCCCATAGCAATAAGCACCGAATCAAGAGGAAGGTACAACCTTCTTCCCTCTATAAAAGGTTTGTTAATTATAAGAATTTCATTCCCATCGACGTAAATATTCAATTGCTTTCCTGCCTTCTGTATATTCTCAGGGGGATTGGGTTTATCACCACAGCCACCCAGCATAATAACGACTATGCTAAGGATAACAATCCCGACTACTAGTTTCTTGACCGTCATTTGTTCTGTTTGCACATACCGATCCCCTTCGAAACGATCTCTTTTTCTATATTTTCGTCATATGTTTTGATTTTCCTGTCCGTTAGCATTCCCAGGAGACTCATTGTCGCTCGTGTGCTGGGAGAAGCAGGTGATCCAAGCGGCTATGCGCATGGAAACGCCTTGCTTCGCTACGCCGGCCTTAACTAGGGCTCGGACCGCATTGTATTCACGACTTCCTTCTGCTGATTCTTCACATTCTTCTTTTATTGAATGAATGCTTAAAAAAACTTGCCTCAATCGGATGATACAGACACAATCAAAGAAAATCCCGCAAATTTTTGGAGATCATTTGTATAGAACGTTCTTTACTATGTGGTATCACACGAACGATGTATGCATCCTTTAATTCAGTTACACTCCCAAAATCAGTTAAAAAACCATAGTACTCATCACCGTGGGTCAGCAAATAAAATAACATCTGGAGGTGTGTTCTCATGAATACTACGGCAGCACTTTTGTATTAGAATGGACTACATAGTACTGCTTGATTTCTCTGTCGTAAGTGGACTATATCGATGAATAATTCAGATCTGTACCGGTGCTTGCAATAAAGATTAAAGCAATTATGGCGATTAGTATAAAAATGGCATAGGAAGCAGTACCTATAATTCCGCATACAAGTCCGGCAATCGCCAAGCCGCGGCCTTGTTCTCCGTTTTTTTTGATTTCCTTAAAAGATAAACTTGCATACACGATAGAAACAATACCGATAAAAAATCCAAGATAAGGCACAACTATAGCGAGAATACCAAGTACAAGCGCCACAATCGATTTACTGTTTGTTTTCGGCAGTTGCTGCATCGGTTGGTAATATTGATTATGCGGCTCGTTCGGAATTTGATCCATTGGAGTCCTCCTTTCGCTCTAACCGTATTTTACCAGTCAATATCTTTTCCCACAAGATGAGCATCCAGCAAAAATCACGCTTAATAGTAATAAAATAACAGAGTTAATATCGTCAAAAAAGGGACATCACGAAGTGACGTCCCTTCAACATTTGACTATTTCTCCAAATTCAGCCGGCGTTTGTTTTGCATAACGGAACGGCTTGCCTCAGACGCCTTCGGCTTTCGGCGGCCCGTTGGGCCGACCAACCATCGTCCGAACGGCAGCTTTTCCAGTAAACAAGATAATCCGATCGCTCCTGCTGCAACCAATATAAATGTAATCAACGCCGCCGGAAGATGATACCCGGTGAGATGCAGGGGCCGTGTTATCCCGCTCGCCAGCATGAGCACAAATGCGTGAGCCAGAAAACCGCCGAATGAATGCCGTCCGATAAACAGCAGGATGCGGTAAAGCGCGCCTTTCCTTTTCTGCAGCAGCAGCGCGGCTCCGTACAGCAACAGCAGCTGGGAGACGATAATTGCAAAAGTAGAAGGCTTCAAATAGGAGGAAATATTCAAATTGATCCGCTCCGATGAGAAGCGCAATACATCATAGCCGAGCCAAATATATGCCCCGATGAAAGCAATCATCGTCCAGCCCATAGCATCTCCTACGAACTTCCGAAACCGGTTCAAGCCGAAGGCGCATACGCTCCCCATCAGGAAGTAAAATAAGTACATGACAAAATAATAAGAACGGTTCGCGATCAGCTCCGCCCAAAAACCGCCTACGGAAGCGGCCCAGCCAGGCATTTTGTAGTACGACAGCCACATCAGCGCTCCATGCAGCAGACCAAGCGCCAGGGATATCCCCGCAACCTTGGAAAATAATTCATCTTCCGAATTGTGCCGCAGCCGTGATCGGATTGTTCCGACCAACCGGGAAAACAACGGGAATAACAAATAAAACTGAAAAATCATTAGGATAAACCACAGATGGTAGCCGTATGTCGGTTTGATCAGTTGCTGAAAGATATTCGTCCAAGCCGATGGCTGCATGAGCTTTCCGCCGAATACCCCTTCCACCGCTATCCAGTAAATGATCGTCCAGCTTAGAAAAGGAATAAAAATATCGCCGAACCTTTTTCGGATAAACGAACGGTAATGCAGCTTCCCGCTGTAATTGTAAAACAAAATCAGACCGGACAGAAATACGAACGTTGGTGTCCCGAACCGGGTGAAATGAAACAGCATCGCAAGCATAATCGAGTCAGCCGGCAGGATGTCAGGCCGATAAATATACTCCGCTATGCAGTGCTGAAGCGCCACCGCCAAAAAGGCAAACGCGCGAAGCAGCGTCACTTCTTCGATCCGCTCTTTTTTCTGACGAACCTCCGGCCGAGGAGCTTGCCGTTCCATTTCCGCTTGCATATTTTCCATGATGTCACCTCTATTCTCAGTTGGCAAAAGATAAACTGATTATAGCGGACAATCATTAGAGGAAGATTAACTGGCACAAATTAACGCTTTCCGGTGCTCTTACCCCTTCATCGATCCAGCCAGACCGGAAATATTTCTCTATTACCTTTAGCTTGAATAGTTCGTTGTTCCCATTATTGTTGAGCCGTAGCAGTAGGTACAAAATGATAGTTACCGAATTTTCGTTACATCACAGTAATGTAGCATTAGAAATAACATCCGATTTGTCGGTTGGATAAATTATCTTTTCTTTCTCAACACTTTAATTACCGCACTTATAGTCATGTATATGATTAGAATACATACCACTGTAAACAAGTATGATGTAAACGTGAAGCTAATCCACTGTGCAGTCATGGTAACAGATCCATCAGAATTGACAACTTCAGTGGATGAATTGTTCTTAAAAATTGCTATAAACAATAATGGTAATAAAGCTGAAATTATTACACCAATGATTATTTCTTTCAATTTGAACATTTGGGAATTACCTCCACTCATATTACTCTTTATAAGATCAATTATCACACTTATTACGCTTTCGCATAGTTGAACAATCGTGTCCAGTTAGCGTAATACCTGAATCCGTGATATAAATATCTGATTTCCATAGATTGAAAGAGTATTATGGAGTAAAATAGAGATAACAGCTCGTTTGTTGCTGTTTTCAAAATACACCTATGAGGTGAACTCCA
>NZ_JBXCIW010000048.1:0-5856 GCF_056786335.1 Paenibacillus sp. Y280 | reverse complement strand
AATCCATGCTTGACGACGTTGTTCTCTCGTGGTCATGTGGCAACCTCCTTCATTGGGTTGCCTTCATTTTCTCATGAATGGTTTGGACGTTGAAGGTGGGCTGGATTTGACGCTTACATAAAAGAAAAAGACTACTAAACAATTGTTTTGGACATACGCAGATTCCTCCCCTTTGATGTCGTAAACTAATGATTCCATTCAGTCTTTGATAATCCTGCTTTTAAGGTTAATTCAAGGAAAATGTAAGATTGGAGAAAGAGTGGTACGGTATGATAAAAGCGAGGGAACGAGGAGGAATGTTTTTGCGATTGTTGGAATTATTGAGCCTATTCCCAAATTGGGAATAAAAAAGCCACCATTTATGCTTATGAACTCTGAATCATTCTTTGCTAGTCGCCGCTTCTGCAATGGATGGAAGGGACCAGTCCAATAAACCATATCCGGAAACGCGTGTTTCAGATTCCCAAGGCTGATCCCGAAAAAACTAGCGGAACCACTATTATAGAAATGGTTAAAAGTAAAAGAACCAAGTTCTATTTTTACTGCAGAAGAACTTTTCGAAATAACTTACAAGGTGTTGTTTTGTTATATGTGTACAGTCATGGAGTGTAAATTGAAAATTTTACGTGAATATGAAACATACTGTTACCAAGTCATTTATTATTTAGTGCAAAATGAGACCCAAGCAGTAATAGCAACAAGACGAGTTTTACTCTTGATTTATAAAAACAATTCTTTCTTTTCTATGTCTGACATAATGAAACGTAAAGAGATTCGAGGAATTGCTATAAAGCAGGCAATACAAGTCTTAACTGCCTAAGATAACAAAGGTCACGAAAACTCGCGGCTGCGTATTCGGAAATGTAGAGCAACTTTATACTAATAACAAGCGTCTATGAACGAAAGAGGAGGCTATAATTGTGAAAAAGTGGATAAAAATAGCAGCAGTCGCATTAACGGTGGCAGGAGTATTGTCAGCTGGTACGACCAGCATGGCTGCGCCAGCGCAGCCGTCAAAAATGTTTATTAACGGAGTTTACCAAGAAGATGTATTGGTTGTAAACGACAGAACGATGGTTCAGCTTCGAGCCTTTAACGACCCTAAATCATTTGTTTACTCCTATGAGACAGCAACAAAGACAATAATCATTAATAATCCGGTTCAGAAAATGACGGTGCATCTAAAAAATGGTTTGAAAACAGCGGAAGTAAACGGGAAGAATGTAAAGTTGGATGCACCTGTTACCGTGAAGGAAGGGCGGACTTACATCCCCGTTCGTTTTGTAACCGAGACGCTCGGAGGTAAAGTTGATTATGACAGCGGAGCAAAACATATCATTGTCCGGACCCCAACGGGCGAAGAGCAGTTTAAAACACTGAAAAACGGCGACCTTGCCAAAGCGCGGGCACTTGCGATTAAGTTGACTCGGATAAGTAACGGCACAGAGATCGCGCCTTATGGCGAAGGTTTCACTACAACATACAGGTTCCCTAAAGGGGAAGCGCTTCGCTATTTTATTTCGTATAAAGGTTTAGAAACTTATGTGGAAATCAACGCTAAGGGCATTGCTGAGATTAAGTGGCAGAAGGACACTTTGGGCGAAAATGGCGAAGCAGGCAAGGAGCCGAAGCCGTTTGGCGAGTCGGTTACTTTCATGGATAACTTTATGGCAGATATGTTGACCTATGGATCAGTGGACAGCACGGGTGAATATACGGAGCTAGGTGTCATTAATCGTTATGCTGACAAAGAATATGCGAATGTGATCATTATGCCTATTGATGGAGAAACACGAACGGATGCAAGATAGGAAAAAGGAAATAGCGGTGCAGGACAAGCGAAGAAGGATAGCTATGAGGAAAGCAAACCAGCATTAGCGATGGTCGCAGAAACATCCGAGGTGTACGGCAATGAGTAAGAAGAATTCGAAGTCGAAGGAAGAGTCGTTGAAAGGGAAGGCGCCATTTGCGCGAGAATAAGCGAGCTGATCGCGGATGTTTTCCCACGATTTATCGGTAATTTTCCATTCGGGACCTTTCTTTTCGAATACATACAGGTCCAGTTCTTTCACCAAATCTTTCGTTAGACAGTTACGGATGAAGGATACATCAGGATCTTGTTCTCTAACCTCGAACATTTTCTCTCGTCCACGTCCTGGAACTCGACCGTAACGATCTCGTTCTTCCTGGGTTGGATTGTCCCACAGTTTCCCGATATCCTCGAAGATCTTTAATCCCAGGTAGTAAGGATTTAATATGCAAATATCGTCATAAGGTGAAGACGCAACTGTCGGAACAGACGGCTGACGTTTCTTCAAGGAGGAGAGATCCATACTTCATTTCGTATTCACTGATCCAACGATTTCTCTCACTAACATCTATAAAGCCGATGGATCGATCAATATAAAGTAGCTAATAAGCATCTTACGTTCTGGGCTAAAAGGAAATGATCCAGCGTTGGACTGCAAAATCACTGGTTCTATTGATCCGAAATGGGTAAAATAATATTGGTACATCCCGAATTCGGGACGTACCAATAAGTAAAAAATTTTAATACATGAGAGGA
This sequence comes from Paenibacillus sp. Y280, assembly GCF_056786335.1. Taxonomy (NCBI): domain Bacteria; kingdom Bacillati; phylum Bacillota; class Bacilli; order Caryophanales; family Paenibacillaceae; genus Paenibacillus; species Paenibacillus sp. Y280. Next base: position 3,290 of record NZ_JBXCIW010000048.1, on the reverse strand, counting down.
ACTTTTGAATGGAGTTAAAAAGGGCAGTGATCATGCAATTTATTTTAATGGTAAATAAACTAAACTTCAAGCTAGGGTTTTCCATAATGATGATATATTCTGTAGGTGTTTACTTACTGAACGTATATTCAAACATAGGTATGGATATTTCTTCGATTTATTCAGCTGATTCTTTTTATGCTGGAAATTCATATGGACCTTACTTCCAATATCTTGTATCAATCTTTCCCTTTATTGTAGTATTTCCTTTTTCATTTTCATATCTCAATGATAAAAGTGTGAAAATCCTTCCGTTTTTACAGACAAGAATGGGGACTAACTATTATTTTTCTAAACTAATCACAACTTTTCTTGGTGGATTTATTATAATTTCTATTCCATTTAGTATTAATATTCTATTGAATTTAATTACATTTCCCGAAAACCTCAATACCTATTTTGGATTTTATAATAGCATAAACTATATTAGTGATTTGACAGGACAAAATGTTATAAAGGACTCTTACGGACGCGGTATACCGTTTTTAGGTCTGTATGTAACTAATCCTTTTGTTTACAATGTGTTGTATCTATTTTTATTATCTATGTTATCCGGGCTATTAAGTATATTCTCTTTAGCATGTTCGTATTGGATTAAAAATTTCAAAGTTCTTGTTTTTATACCGGTATATCTTCTGGTATTTGTCTTTGATACAGCTGATTTTTATTCATTTAATTCCTTTAAATATCTAAATACTGACTTATTTGATTATGTGACAATCGATACTACGTCGGGAAAAAGCTCGGCATTCTATTTGATTTTTTACATAACTATTTTCTTTTTTTCAATATTTAGAACATATCAGGTCAGTAGACATGACCAGATTTAGGGGCAAATATGATTAGAAGCAAAATGCTATTCAAAATATTCTCAATAGTACCTGTGATCGTGTTCTACCATATTATGATCTTCTCTTCTTCAACACAAATAGATGTACCAATCAAAACTATGATCGCAGAAATGATTTTTGGAAGTTTACATATTGGTAATATTAAATCCTATACTTTGTTAATTGATAAGTTGTTTTATATTCTGCTCTTTAGTATGTTATTTGGAACTTTCATATATAGAAACTTTTTGGTCGGGAGTGAGTACTTGTTCTCGAGATTAGGTAACAAAAAGCAATGGGTCTATAAAAAATCTATTGAATTATTTATTGTAGCTGCTTGCTATACTTATCTATTCTTAGCTACTATTCTCCTACTGTGTCTATACCGATCCAACTATGGATTGGATGCTGCAACTATAAAAATGCTTATATTTTTATGGATTACGATTACATTATTTCTTAATTTAGTAACGTTATTGATTAACTTCTTAGCTATCCGTTTTAGTAGCAATATTGCCTTTCTTAGTATATATATTGTTATCATGATCCTAGTTACACTTTCATTGAGTATGCGTTCAGTTTCAATCTTTATTGAAAATCCTTATTTACTTTTGCTTAACCCTGTTGCAACGATTATTTTGAACATGATGGAAAACGATTTAATGCATGTTACTGCTATTCTCTATTTTATTCTTTTGAATGGATTAGTAGTTGTGATTGGTGCTAATTATATTAACCAGATGGATATTGCGTTAATAGACAATGAGAGTATTTGATTGAGAAAGGTAGTTGAATTAATTGCCACAAATTACAACCCATAACCTCTGCAAAAATATAAAAGGGACTCAAGTTTTAAATAATATTAGTATTTCATTGGAAAGTGGACAAATATACGGATTTGTTGGTAAAAATGGTTCTGGGAAAACAATGCTTTTCCGTGCTTTAAGCGGTTTAATTAAACCTACAACAGGTAAGATTTTTATCAATGGAAAAGAACTACATAAAGAAATACACTCAGTTAAGAATATAGGAATTATAATTGAAAATTCAGGGCTATATCCTGAATTTACGGGTTTGAAAAATCTTCAACTACTTGCAAAAATCAATAGAATAGTTGGAACTGAAGAAATAAAAGATGCAATTATAAGAGTAGGACTTGATCCAGAGGATAAGCGTACAGTTAGGAAGTATTCGCTAGGTATGAAACAGAGAATCGTCATTGCACAAGCAATTATGGAAAAGCCAGATTTTCTTCTACTTGATGAGCCTACAAATGCTCTTGATGAAAGTGGTATTGAACTAGTACGGACAATTATTAAAAAGGAGTCTGAGCGTGGTGCTTTAGTTTTGCTAGCAAGTCATAGTAAAGAGGATATTGAGCGTCTTTGTGATAAGAGAATTTTTATGTTTAATGGTAATCTGAGTGAAGGTGAACTATGATGAAACGCTGGATTATTTTTCAACTTTTAATAGTCGTGGGAGCTTTAGTTATTGGTCAACTTTTGAAAACGACATTTAAAGATGAGGGACTTTTAAATCTTAAGAGTACAAAAGACGCATTCTCTTTAGAACATGGTATTGATTACGTATTTACAGAAAATGATTACACAAGTTTTATAGATTATGAGAGCACTTATGTTGATAGTGTGAAAAGTGCCTCTTTAGTAGTTATAGCAAAACCTACAGGAAATATTACTCAACAGCATTTTAGTTTGGGTCAGGAGATAATGATAGAAAAAGTAATTAAGGGGGATATGAATATTGTTAATAATACGGCATTCGTTTATGGACTGCATGGTTTTACAATAAAAGAAAAAGAAACACAACCTACTTATTATTCCACTAAGAATTTAATGAAGCCAGACCATCAATATCTAGTATTTTTAACTTCTTTACAACTAAATAAACATCCAAAGAAAGATAGTTATCTACTTGTGGATTCATTTTTCAGTTACCTTGATTTAACTAGCAATAATTCTGAAATTACAAATGCTTTAGTAAAGAACTTGAAGTTCTCTGATTTACAAGAACTTGAGTTTTTTTCAAGCTCCCAGAAAACTTTGATTCAAATACTTAAAATAAAGAAACAGATTATTCATGATAATGGTTTGTAGAAGAGGGAAATAAGGTCCGCATGCAGAATAGCATTGCGGACCTTTGCGTTTTGGGGATGATAAGAACTCGTGCTCAGGAATGCTTCGACGAGTCACTTCTGCGCTTCTTTGGCTGTTCCTCCACATTCAAATTTCTCAGAAAAAGAACGTGTGAGAATGTATTGAGAAAAAAGTCTGTAATAGCCTCTCAGAATTAGATGGGGGATTCCAGTGGTGATGCCAGAATAGTTATGAAATGGCGCTGGAAAATATGGAAGATGAAAACCAGTTTCAAAAAAGGCCAGACTCCACCAATTTTCCAACCGGG
>NZ_JBXCIW010000047.1:0-5938 GCF_056786335.1 Paenibacillus sp. Y280 | reverse complement strand
CCATTTTCTTAAAGTTTAAGTCGTACTGTTTCTTCGTCATATTGTGTTCCCCTCCGCTTGATTTCATTGTATCTAAGTAAGGGGTGTACTGTCCAAGTCTAAATAGGGGCTAAATAGGTACTACTTAGACAAGAATGTCAATATAAATTGGGATACAAGCGTTATTAATGAACAATTGAGAGAATGATATCTATACAATATGAAGGAAATTAAAAACATCGATGAAAGATGGCAAGTGGCAAACGTTCTTTGTCTTTAGTCATCCAGACGGCAAAGCTTTATTAAAAATAACCATCTAAGATATATTCGTTCCCGTTACCTACGTCATATTTCTGCAACTATAATGATTAATCCGGACGTAATTGAGAAGATTATTTCAGAACGCCTTGGTCACCGGAGTATTATTACTACAAATTTTAATATTTATGGACATTCATTACGCACCACCGATAAATCCGCTGCTGAAATATTTTGAATTCATATTGACAAGCAGACCTGAACATCAAGGTATTTACTTCCAGTACAAATTATTGATATTCTTAACTTAAAAAAGGGATGATAGAGCTTTGATCGAGTCAGCTAATAAAGACAGTTCCAGCTATAACCAAATTTACGTTGATCATCACAAACATGTTAATGAGTATGAAGAAGACAGGTATATGCGTATGATGGATATTCACGCCAGTTTTGGAAAAAGGAAATTTTGGGCTGTCGGTGCATTTGTAATACTTATTTTTCTCACCAGCCTGGTGTCACCAAAGGCACCTGCTCCATATACGTTCAGTGATAACTGGCTTCATTATGTATTAATTCTTGTGATCGCCATGATTCTAAATATTACTATAAGTTTTATCCTGCATTTTGCCGCATACTACAAACTAGTGAAGATCTATATTGAAACTAATAAGGGGCTTCTTTCGCAGTATTACGAGCAGTTGTGCACTCTATTCAGTCCTCTAAAAAAGTTTATATTATTTTTGATCTCACCGGATTATTTTTTCGCTTCCAAGTATAAGGCCTTGCTTATTGAAAAAAGGATTCGCTGTTCCTATAAAACCTGCTATAGAGACAATAAGCACAGTGCTTGTCCCGGCGAATGGGACATCATCCGAAACTCTAGGAAGTTTTTCGTGGAATTTTCCAATTGGTACAACGTCATTGTAACAGTATTTGTATCGATTATCACAACAGTAATACTTACGTGGTTCTCTGATCAATTCTTACCTATCTTGGATCTCTTGTATTGCGTGCTACTGTTTCGACTAGTATCTCGCTCCCTCGAGATTTGTTGGGCCTACTATAAGGACATTGTAAAAGTGGACGTGATTCGATTCTTAAAGGAGCGGACAAGTACTGAGGCAAGGCCTCTCTTTAACGGATGGAAAAGAAGCTCTATTAGACGCTCCGGCAGAATTTCATTAGCTGTCCACACATTGTTAGAGATAATGATCCTTTATAGTCTGTTATACTACTTTCAATATGTATTTTATATATCATCTTTTAGGGATTTCATGGGATTCAAGGGCCAAGAGCTTTATTCCTACTATAATTTCCTGCTTCACAGCATCTCCGTTTCCTGCTTCAATATCTCATTCGGTCCTTTTCCTACTAAGGCCTGGCTATTTCTGCACGTCTCCCAGGTGCTTATCAGCATGGTGCTGATTATCGTTTCTCTGGCTACCTATTTGAGCTCCAGAGACGATGTGACTGATAGGGAGGAAAATTTCTTTAAACGGGTATTATCCCGCATTTAAACTTTTGTACCATTTCCCTCATAATCGCTCGGTTAGGAAGTTATGCGTTAGTACTAGCCCTCTCACACTATCTGTTTGTCGTCCTTACTTGGAAATGAGTATCACCAACAAATCACATATTCGAGGGATTGCACACGTCCCCCTTACTCTAAACCCTTTAATATAAACATATCAAGTAATTCATTAAGCTTTCCTATTTTAATTCACTTTGAATTAGAGCCATCTATAAATCCCCCCTTGCTACTTCAAATCTCGATTATGTAATATTTACGCCCCTCGCTTAAGTCTTGCCAGATAAAATCGTATCTGCCTGATAAGGTAATCGAATCTTGGTTTTTTCCTATACCGGTTGGTTTAAAAATACTACCGTAAACAGAATGTTCTTCTCTAAAGAATTTATAAATGCCTTCATTGTTGCGTCCTTCATAGAAAGGCTTGTCTGAAACAAGGGTAACAGTAACCGTTTTAGTAAATCCTCTGCTTTTAAGTTCTTCGTAAGCGTCTAATAACCAGGTGTATTGAAAAAGAAAAACCCATGGCTCATGAGGATCCACAGGTTTTGTGCGTTATGTACAATGTTGCCTAACTGCTTGACTCCATGGAAGGTAATCATCAAGTAACTCCGGTCGCTGACGAAATGCAGCCGCTGGTAACTGTTGCAACAAATAGACTAGATATTTATACGGGTTCGATCCATTTGCCTTTGCGGTATCTACGATGCTATAGATCGCTGCACTTGCGGTTGCACCCCGAGGGCTACCGCTGAATAACCAGTTTTTACGTCCTACAATAAAGGGTCGAATGCTGTTCTCAGCTAGAAAAACTCCAACGACTACTCTAACGGAATTGTCTCAAAATCTAGATTGCGTTGATAATACACCTTCTTGTTAGACGCTTACAATAAATTGAGGTTCGAAGTTAGCAGTCATCCAATGTACGTAAGCTTGGTATAAAGCACCCATGCTGGGCGCACTAAAAAAGCTACCGGTCATCATTGATTGATAGCTCATTCAGCAGCCTATTGCCTTATAACAACGCTCGCGTTGCAGTAATGAAATCCAGGTCATTCTGTCGGCTTTGACGATACGATTCCACCAGATATCTCACCATTCCTGAATACTGATAATAATTGCAGCAAAATTCTTTTAAGTCCTCAACTTTCTTCTTCACTTTTCTCTTTTTCTTTATCAGCACTGCTCGAGGTTGTCCATTGGCAACAGCTTCTCGGTGTTCAGCTACAATTTCTTCGATGTCATCCATATAACCCAAGACGATTTTAGCTATTTTTTTCCTCTCGATAATCAAGTCCTGACGGTTTAACCCATAAACATCGACTGAATTTTTCCCTTTAGGCGTTACACCTCGAATTGCACCGTTTCTTCTATACGTCAAATGAGAGGTCGGATCTTCCCTACACGGATTAATCAACAACGGCCGCTCATTAACTAATGGATCCATACTTCGATACGCATAACTTGAACCTCGCACAACAGGAAATTTATTGCCTTTGTTACCAGATCCATTACAAACACTGCACGCCAGAAGCAAATTGTCCCACTCGGAGGCAAGCCAATAATATCCATCGTGATTAGCATCCTCAGTGACCCTTGCCTTGGGACGCCAGTGTTCAATGTGCGGGTAACTAACATGAGTTATCATACTCTCGCAATAAGCGCATTTGTTTTGGAATAATCGCCTCAGCGTCGTTCTCACACTGCTGTCTTTATAGATCGAGAACTTGACGGGCCGACCCAAATTTGATTCAAAGTAGTCTATTGCTTTTTGTTTCTCACCGTTAGGATCAGCGTTATTATTCAATAAGATGTCGGGTTCTACGACAGTTGCACGATTCACGAATATCATAAGTCTTCCTCGTCAGTTTCCCATAATTGAAGCAGTTTGTTTTGCGTTTCCTCGTCCAGTTCGCTATAGGCAATTCTATTTTTTTTACGCTTGGCAATAAATTGATCGATCGTCTTATACATTAAGCGCTCACGATTCGTGTAGCCTAAGTATCTTGTAGACGGCTCATCCAACTGCCTCTCTAGAGATAGCAATTCTTCATTCTCCGCTGCACTTAATTGTTCATTACTTAACAATTGTTGATATCGCATAATAACCCTATCGAATTCGGATCCAATCGTAGAAGGAAGATCGAAGAATTCGGAGGTTAATATTTGGTCAACTCTCATTCCCTTCTGATCGGGAAGTTCTTTCATGACGGTTACTTCGTCACCCAATCTCTTCATAACCGCTAACTCTCCGTTATGCGTTCCTCGTAAGCATAGTGGGTCGTGACTAGTAACAATAACCTGCATCTCGGGAAAAGCTTCTCTTAGTTTACTTACGATGTTCAGCTTCCAGCTTGGATGAAGATGTGCGTCAATCTCATCGATCAGCAATACCCCTTCTGCGAACTTCCCTAGTCCTGCCGTTCTGTGAAGCGTCCTAGCAATATCCGTGATGAGTGCGATCACACTCTGGTAGCCGCTGCTCAATTCATGTAGGGGAATCCGACGTCCGTTGAGTTCAATGAATGCTTTTCCTCTTTCGATGATCATATTCACATTCTCTTCCTCGCCGAATGGAAGCACATCCAAGATCATTCTCGCTACCGATTGCTGCAGAGCCTCATTCTCGTCCAACCATTCACCTGGATGGTTAACGAGATAGCTAGAAGTGCTTGTTGCGAATAGGTTTCCAATGTTCTGCCACGTTATCGCCTGATCTTTCTTTCTGCGATGTCTGCTAGGAATGAGTCGAATAGCACCATATCCTATAATCGGGAGAGGCACATGATGATTATAATGCACAACATCATTACGATGAATTCGTAACCTGATCGTGTCCTCATAACCCTGAAGCTTGATTTCTATCTCAGCTTCATCCCCATGGGTTAAATATGAAGAAGACTTAACTGCTAGTCCATCCCAACTCGCCGATAACGCCATCGCAATCGCTTTAAGAACGGTCGTTTTACCTGTCCCATTCTCACCTAGCAGCATTAGCCAAGATTCATTCTTTTCGTATTTCTCAAAGGTATGGTCGAATGTAACGCCTCTTACATTTCGTAACCTTAACCATTCCATTCGATTTCCCTTGAATGAGGTCAACTTCCCAACGATTGCACCGGTATAATACATATTTCTATTATATCGATTCATAATGTCAATAATCTGTTTGCTTGTTTTGAAATTTCCATAGATGCTCTTCAAGTTATCGTTCCAAGGGGGAGAGCTTAGAATTACAGTACGATTTTGTTCATTCAAACCTAATATCCATTCTGCAATAAGTTGTCTTACCAGCGATTTCAAATATTGGGGAACGTTAAAATAATCAACATCAACATGAATATGGGGGGAATTATTCGAGATTTCTCCAAGGTACGTTTGAATCTTTGTTATTTGTGCCGCTCGTGTAACGACCAATTGTTTACGGTTCAGATCCAATAAATCAATCGTTGTATCGCCTTTCACCGATTTAGCAACAAGTCTCCCATCCTCATCATAATACAAATGCTCTTCCGGAAGATCCTTACACGGATCAATAAGCAGAGGAGATTCATTGCGCACAGAAGAAAACACTCTTGCTCGATTACCCAGGACAGGGAAATAATTGCCCTTACTAGAGTTGCATTCTTTACAACAATACAATAGATTACTCCACTCGTAGGTTAACCAAACATAATGGTGATCTCCGTGATAATCAGGATCAATTCGTCCGATTTCACTGTCTTTGACTCCATTCACAGGACGAAAGTGCTCCACGATTCCTTCCGGTCCGATGAATGATTCGCAATACGCGCACCTATTTGAAAACTGTTCCCGGATCGTCTCATTCCAGGTAGCGTCTAATTCACTGATCGAACGCATATAATAACTCCTCGATACTCGGATTGAGCTGTCACTGTTTCTATTCCTATTAGATTTGACCTGTTCAATATAGTCCATGAGTTTGCTCTTCTCGGCCAACAATTGATCGCTTGGTCGTGGCTGGACACTCCGCTTAACATAAATCAACAATTATTCCTCCTAGAACATAAAAACGCTCATTTGGTAATTCTCTTGCCTGAATCCGTGATATAAATATCTGATTTCCATAGATTGAAAGAGTATTATGGAGTAAAATAGAGATAACAGCTCGTTTGTTGCTGTTTTCAAAATACACCTATGAGGTGAACTCCA
>NZ_JBXCIW010000046.1:0-7340 GCF_056786335.1 Paenibacillus sp. Y280 | reverse complement strand
GCGATAGCCGTACGCAGCGCCTTCTCCTGCTAAGAATTCCATGACCCATTCACAGATTTGCTCATCGCTAACGGGCTTGCCGTCTTGTGTATAAGAAAAACCAGGTGCGGGGCGACCAACCCTGTGTATAGTCTCTTGAACTTGCCGCCTTCTATTAACATGTGAATAGTACGTGGATCGCTCTACTTCCAGTACACGCAGCACGCAGCACGAAGCTGATGCTATACCCTTGTACGATATACTTCTGAGCAATCTCTATTTTATCCGCAAGTGCGGGTTCGTTTTTTTTAGTAGGTCTTTGAGAATATCCCTCTCTAGGGCTTGCTCTGCATAGAGCTTCTTTAGTTTTTCATTTTCTCTTTCAAGCTGTGCATAATCTTCTGCAGTAGGAACAAACTTTGCTTGCTTGATGCTGTTCCCGTCCAACTGATCCAGATCCTTACGGTTTAACTCTCTAGCCCATCTGAGAACCATCTTAGGATCAAGCTCATGTTGACGCGCTACCGCTGTCATATTGCCAATCTCTTTGCCCTTAGCAACAACCATTTTCTTAAAGTTTAAGTCGTACTGTTTCTTCGTCATATTGTGTTCCCCTCCACTGATTTCATTGTATCTAAGTAAGGGGTGTACTGTCCAAGTCTAAATAGGGGCTAAATAGACATATCTTGCGTACAGACTTGCAAATGTCGGTGTCAAACTTGTTAATAAAGATGATGACGATCAAGCAAGAGTTGGTCAGAAGGTTTCATGGGGAAACTTTAAAAAAGGCGACCTTGTTTTCTTTTGGCTCAACAGTAAAAACAAAAAGGATGTCGGTCATGTTGGAATCTACATTGGCGACGGAAAAATGATTCATAACATTACCGCCAAGAGAGATGTTATTATTACAAACATTTATAAGAACAACTATTATAAAGATAGATTTGTTGTAGCAAGACGGGTAATTAAGTAGGAGCGCGATATTTTTAAGATTTGAAGGAAAAAAGATCACTCAATCCTCAAGTGGGATTAGGAGTGATTTTTTTCGTTTTTATTTTCTTGAATAAGAAGGATTAGAACGGGGAAATTAATAGTCTATATAGATGTAAGCGTCAAATAGCCCTCACCTTGTCATCAGATGAGAGCTAGGATAAGCTGGATTAAGATTTAAACACGTGGCAAGTCAGCGGTAGTGATGTTGACCAAGGCAACAGCTTGTCTAGCGTTTCCGGATTTTTCGGATCTGGGAGCTGCGGGAATGGTAACCGTTTTATGAGAACTTTAGCATAATAAAAGAGCCTGTTTTTGTTAAACGGCTCTTTTCGGGCAGGCTATTTAATTGTGCTTCTTCATAGCCAAGATTTCAGACTCAGATAACCCTGAGGCTTTAGCGATTATGGAGATTTCGACACCATGAGAGAGAAGCTCTAAAGCCATTTCAACTGTTTTTCTTCGTTCACCACGAGCTTGGCCTTCAGCTAGTGCCCCTTCAATCATAGAAGCCTCATCATGCAGGTATTTCTGTCTGTCTTCATACAATCTGCGGGCCTCTGCATCTTGACTAAGAAATTCTAACGTATCCATAGCCTTTTTCAATACTGGTTCGTTCATCGTCAGCACCTCCCAATTGGATTTATCGACACCCTTCAAGAACAGTAACCAATTTATCAATCCGCCGCTTTCGACGGGGGCAGCGTGCTCACCGAGCTTTGGCAATTCGAGAAAATGTAGTTCTATATCATCAATAAGTGGAATGCCAGTACGGTCTTCACGTAAATGAAACACATTATGATATTGATCGTTTGGCAGGACTGAATAATTTAATATGTTGATGGTCACGCATTTTTTCAACACTTTATAGGATTGGCTCTCTTGTAACTGTCCGCTGTATAGTTTGCTCCAATAAAACATGGTTCGTTTCTCGGTGTCATATTTGTTGAACAGTTGCATCTCAACATTGATGAGTTCACCTTCGGCTGTTTTGCCACGCATGTCAAGAATGGACTGCTTATCACGGGGAGCGTCCTTTTCGGTATAAGGATTCAACAGAATGATTTCGGTTAGCGGCGGCCTACCAGCATCGATAAATGTTGTGTTTAAGAATGCAAGCAACACATCCCGGTTTTCTTCACTACCGAAGATGCGTTTGAATAAAAAATCATTTCGAGGATCGAGCAGTCTGTTCATCCGTAATCAACTCCATTCATTATTAGTATATCACGTAGCAAAGTTCTTAGACACATCAAGCAGACACGCTTGTTAGTGAATTCGCGTATCTGCTTGATCAGTTATAAGCTATTGTAAGGAAATATATGAACCATCCGAGTTTACCATATCAATCGTTACGGTGAGCCATATCACATTGGTGGTTGGGGTCGGGGTGGCGGCTTTTTTCGGCGGATCGAGTGTGGGAACCTCCCAAACGCAATGGGCATAAGCTGATTATATATGTCGATTTGAGAGGATGTCTTGTACATGTTTCCTTATTTCCAAGAAATTCATCAATTCCCCAATCCTGATTATTGGTTTACGCCCCGCCGTTATTATATTTCCCCTTATTCTGAAGGATGGTGGCTCAGGAGCAATGGTGGCTTCGAATGGGATGAAAGATACCGTGTACCCGCACAACAACGGCTTACCTTCGTGCTTGTACATGGCTCTTGGTCTGACTCTCACTTCTGGGACGGCGTAGCGGCGGTGCTGCGCAGTCAAGGGCATGCCGTCTATACGCCGGAATACGCAGGTCACGGCAAAGATCCGAACAAAGATGTTACGCATGCGATGATCACGAAGTCCGTCGTTGATTTCATAACGAAACTGAACCTACGCAACTTCGTTCTCGTCGGGCACAGCTTCGGCGGAACTGTCATCCAAAAGGTTGCAGAACAGGTACCGGATCGCATCAAGCGCCTCGTCTTCTGGGACGCGTTCGTACTGAAAGATGGTGAATCTCTTGCCGACGAGTTACCGCCTCAAACGAGACGAGGATTCGAGCAACTCAGAGCCGGCTCGAAGGATGATACGATCATGCTTCCGTTTCTGCTGTTTCGGGATTTGTTCGTCAATACGGCCACATTGGAGGAAGCCAGACGGATGTATGCAGGTCTCACTCCGGAACCGGCTAGACCGTTTTTCGAGAAGCTGGATCTTAAAGCGTTCTATGAGTTGCCTATACCGAGAAGTTATGTATATTTTTATCAAGATAATGCATTGCCACAAGGAGAGGGCTTCGGCTGGCATCCGCATATGTCCACACGGCTCGGCCAGTTCCGCCTTATCGTTGGTGATGGGGACCACATTACGGATACTCGCACAAGGCCGGAGATGGTGGCTCAGAAGTTTTACGAGGCGGGCCGGGACTGACGTGCTGAAGAGCATTTTATGTGGACAGAGCAAGATCGATCCGTAATCCGCCAAGATTCGTGAAATGATCGAAAAGGTAACTGCTAAGCTAAGGGATAACAATAGTCAGGAGGAGTTGCATTTTTTAAAGCATCTCCTCTTTGATTTATTCAGGTATATTGAATAAACTGTAAGGGATATGAAAGGACAGGAGTGAAATGAAGAAAAAAGCAGCGGTAAAATTAGATGATCTAATAAATGAAATTGAAATTCAAATTCAAATGGATGAGACCGTTACATAAATAAACACCAAGACAGGACGCAACTAGGCTTTGTTTTAATACGACTATACTTACAAAATATGAGAGGAAGTCTATAAATGCAAACAACTTATAAAATAACACTTCGGCTATTAGTTATAGTAGCATTATTGGTAGTTTCTATTGGATGTTCTAATACGGAACCTAAGGTTGAAAAAACAACGAAAAATGAAGTCTTAAAATTATCAAAGCCTCAGCAGTTGCAAGAACTACCTTTTGAAAGTGGAATAGGACGAGCAATTATTATTTTTGAAGAAAGTGGTGCTGATTGTATTATTTACGCGGAAGGATTGAATCCTGGAGAAAAATATACAGTTTCTCTAATGGTAGATAATGGTATCTCTCCTGGAGTGATGTTTGGTCCAATAGAGAACGTAAATATAAGGGTGGGATCACTTGAAGATGAAGTATTGTTTAAGCCGAATTCCAAAGGCGAGCTATTCGTTTCTATGCGTAACCCAATTCGAATTTTTACAGCAGCAAAGGAAGAACTATTATTTAAGATAGAATCTGAAAATAAAAAAGTAAGTATGAAGACGGTTCCCTTTTTAGTTAACAAATAAAGAGTATAGCACAGTCTCTAAACTAACTGGAAGTATAGCTCAATAATCACGTACTACTAAGTCTAATGGGTTTCAAACTAAACTATAAAAGCGTGATGATTTTATGTTCACTGTTACTGTGGAGATGACTCAGGAGCGAAAAGATCAGTTACTTGACTGGATAACCTCTCATGGGAAGGAGAGCGTCATCGATTTCTCATGTGGCCTTATTAAGAACTCAACTTTCGCAGCTCGAAATAGGCAGATAAGCCTTGATATAACTAGGCAAACCTGCAATCCATTGTTGAAGTTGACTCTGAATTAATTTTGTGATCTTCTTTCCTGCCTTTGTTATAATCTCGGTAATTAATTCGACCAGCTGCTGTAGAGCAACAACCCAGTCCAACGTGCTGACTTCATCACAAAGCTGATAGAACAAGCCACCAAGTGTGCGATGATCGGTGCTTTGCCGATGCTGCCACGCCAGTAGAATGTAGCGGGAGAATACGATTGTCGTATGGCTGGCTAGCAAATCATAGGAGCGTCCTTGGAACTCCTTTTGCAGACGCAAAAGCGACTTGACGCACTTAAAGAAGACCTCGATGTCCCATCTCATTCTGTAGATGCTTATAACTTCCTGCGGGGTCAAAGTCAGATCAGTCGAGAGAATCGCTAGCCACTCGTTCTTCTTGGAGCGATGACGAACAAACACGACCATCACAGGAATCCCCGGAACGAGGTGCGTTCGGATACAACGCAGAATGTTACGGTTTTTGCCTTCTACCTGCGGCGCAGCAGCATACAACGCTTTGAGGCACAATCGTTTTCCGTCCACGAGGTATCGCTTGTTGTCGTTTTTAACCATGCCGACCACGTGCAGCCCACGGTTTATGATTTCTTGGATGAGAGGAGCATGGGTGAACCAACTGTCCATAAGTGCGTATGAAGCCGATAGTCCGGCGTCGATTGCGCGATCAATCATGGCAACAATCACCTGGGGGGCCGTAAGTAAAGCTTCTTGGCGACGCTTATATCCGACGGTTCGCTTATCAATTCCATCTGTAATACCGTTAATTCCTGACTTAATCGAACTGAGCAAGGAAAAATCCATCGGGAGAAACGTGTGACCGTCCGACCACCCCATTGTCAGCATACGAAAGCCCTTGTAGAACGCGCCTGTTGCATGATCCTTAAATCGCGCCAGAAGTTCCACAGCTTTACTGCGATTACGTTCAAACATGGAATCGTCGAAGATGAACGCCGTCACTCGGTTATCCGAGGTCAGTGAACGGTTTCAACGCTTAAGGACGTTAGAAACCGGCGCCATGCATATCCGGCATGATTCAAAAACCGATATACCGTATCTTTTCCTGGAAATGATTCACTCTTCTTGCTTTCGAGAAGGCGAAACCAGTTCTTCTGGTGGAATAAAAGGATAAACACGAGACGAAACAAGTAGGCACATGTAAAGCCGAATTTCTTTTTAAATCCAGCGGCATTCAGGTGTTTGAGCATGTTCAATTCTTTGAAAGCTGGCTTGATTTCTTTTGGCAGTTGATCAAATGGCTCGTTTTGATTTATCATATAGGAAACACCTTTTCTGTGTGGTTTTGGGATCTCGACAATTCCAATTATACCAAACAGAACGGTGTTTTTCATTTCGTCAACCCTTATATACAAGTGATCATGACACCAAGCAACTCAAGCGATTAGACTGTTTTTGTCTCTGCGAAAGTTGAGTTATAAATACTATGTGTGATAACGCATAAGCCGGCGCGATAGCCGGCCATATCACAATGGATTTATTCTGGTAGAGTGTTTGTTTGACAGAAGGTAATGAAGTCCGGTAGAGAAGTTATGTCGTAATTATGAACAGCGCGTACTATTTTTTCAATTATCGTCTGCTCAAAATCTTTAGAGGTTGACGGATCTAGTGTTCTTGTTTGTTTTCTTATCAAGGGGTAATACGCTTCGATAATCTTTTGCATTGCTTGACGATCACCGTATTGTGCTCGCTGGGCGGTTTCAAAGAGCTCATCGTTTGTCATTTTTCTTATCACTCTCTCCTGTCAAAGCAATCTTGAACTCCTGCATCGTGTTTGTAAGGGAGTCGATCTTTTTTTCAAAGCGAAGCAACAAATACCCTGTCACAACAATGGGGAAACCGAAGTTTCCAATCAATGATGTAACCAAAGTAATAAATTGGGGTTGATCCATGTCTTTCACCTCCTCGTCCTAATAGGTATTTGACTGTGATAAAGCGGAAAATACTGTCGAATTTTCTGTATAGCTGTTTTCCTCGTTTTAGATACTGCTTGCTGAGTAACATGAAGCATTACAGCTATCTCGCTATCCTTTGAAAGCGCTGAGTATGCGAGTGTAACAACGATTTTTTGTTTGGAAGTAAGGTTAGAAAAGCCCTCATACAAGCATTCATTGTTTAGCTGCTCTTGAAAAACAGTAGGATCTACGGTAACCTGCGGTAAATCATCACCACTGTAAACAAAAGACAGCATTTCACCAATCTCTGCCTCTTCCTCATCCGATATTTGTTTGTTATAAATGGTAAGTTCCCTTTCCTCCGAACGTTTAACTTTTCTGACGAAATCTATTCTCCCGTTGGTAATCAGTGAATTAAGATATTTGGTGAAACGAAGAGCAAAGAAATGTTTTTTAAACGAAAGATTAAGTTTTTCCAGGTTTTCTGGAGTGGTATCGTCAAAGTATTTGCTAACCAAATTTACGTTTGCAGGGTGTGAGCAAAATCCTCGGAGAACAGGATGCTGTAGTGCTATCTCGACATCAAAAAGAGGGGAAGGAGTGTGATTACTTTTTCGCATAAGAAGTCATTCCTTTCGACAAAATTGATTTTAGATTCCTACTTAATACAGTGTCATAACCATCAAAAAGTACAACCATTTAAGAACAAATGTTCCTATTTTATTATAAATTCTTCTGTCCTTTGTGAAAAGGTTTGAATACCATAAATTATGAAAAACGTTATATAGACGAAACAAATAAGGCACAGCGTGCGTTTATACGTAAGCGTCAAATAGCCCCCACCTTGTCATCAGATGAGAGCTAAGATAAGCTGGATTAAGATTTAAACACGTGGCAAGTCAGCGGTAGCGATGTTGACCAAGGCAACAGCTTGTCT
>NZ_JBXCIW010000045.1:0-10760 GCF_056786335.1 Paenibacillus sp. Y280 | reverse complement strand
CCTTACAGAAAATGATGTAGAGTATACATTCTCCACCACTACCACACAAGGTGTCAATGTTGTAATACTGAGAATAAGCGAGAAAACGGGAGAAAACATTACTTTATAGTGGGAGGTAGTACCTGAGATTCGTATGACATTTATAATATCAATTAAATTAATCGGAGGGTAATCTTGTATGCGAAGAATTGCAATCAAAAAGGTTATTGTTTTTCTACTTACTATGGTAGTACTGGTGAGTAATAGTTTAAATGTTAGCGCTGATAATACTGATAGAAATGGAGCGACTAATACGGAAATATCCGTTTCAAACTCTGTATATTACTCGGAGCAAGAAAGCTCCTTTGATCAGAATAAGTCATCGTACATTTTAGGTTTAAAAAAAATCACAATTTAAATGAGTTTGTTGAAAAAAAAGGTTGGAAAAACCGTAAAACCAAAAAGAACGTACATAGTAACACAGTTGTGGTGAATCTTCTGCCCACTGAAGTTGAAAAGTTAAGAAATGATGCAGAAATCACTTTTATAGAGAATGATGCCCAAATAAAAGCTGCATCCGTTGATATGATTGAAAAAGTTGAGGCGGTTGAACCTGGTCAATCTATTCCTTGGGGGTTTAAATCGATAGGAGCAGATCTTGCCCAACAAAAAGATGCTGTTGGTACCAATGTAAAGATCGCGGTTCTTGACACAGGTATTTCAAGTCATCCAGATTTGCAAATCGCAGGAGGTTTCTCGACTTTAGAAAATCACGAAAGCTTCGCTGACGATAATGGTCATGGTACTCATGTTGCGGGAACTATTGCCGCCCTCAGCAATAACATAGGAGTAATCGGTGTAGCCCCAGCTTCGAAAATCTATGCAGTCAAAGTTCTAGACGCAAATGGTTACGGTACTTATTCTCAAGCAGTGGCCGGGATCGAATGGGCAATTCAGAATAAAATCGACATTCTTTCAATGAGCTTTGGTGGTACAAGCCCAAGTGAGGCTTTGCATAACGCCATTAAAGCTGCCAATGATAATGGGATTTTAATCATCGCTGCCGCTGGAAATGGCGGTTTAGGATCAGAAACGGAGCTGTATCCAGCCATTTATCCCGAGGTAATATCGGTAGGTGCCGTAACTCGATCTCACCAAAGAGCTTATTACTCCAGTACGGGAGACAGTCTGGATATTGTCGCGCCGGGATCAAACATCATAAGTACAACACATGACGGTGGATATGGTCTTATGTCTGGAACATCCATGGCGGTTCCGCATGTAACCGCTGCGGCGGCTGTTCTTATGGGACATGGTAAATCCATAGGAACGGAGGAAGTAAAGAAAGATCTTTTTGAATCTGCAAGTCCACTTGGAAGTCCAAATGAATATGGTCATGGATTAGTTAATCTTGCGAAAGCGCTGGGCATCATAGATGGACCGATTGCTCCGATAGACGGACAACCAGTGCCGGAGCCCACTCCTCCAACTGATTCAGACCTTGCTCCCTTAGATGTAAAGAGTGAGGATATATTAGTACTCGGGTTAATGAAAAAGCTTGAGAAGTTAAAGGAAAAGGCAGTTAAACAAGGCGAAGTTAAACTCGCAAAGGAAATTGACGAAACGTATAACCAACTCTTGATAAACAACTCAGAACTGCATCAACTACCTCCTAATCTAAGACAATCAACAAAAGTTGAAACAGAGATGAAGGAGATTGAATCTAGTGTAGCTCAGTACTACTCTACCAATTCATTTGATTTTAACAAAATAAAAAACGAGTATCATAAAAAGATTGGAGAATATAACGCGAAATTTGCGTTACCTTCCTCTTCATCTACAGGCATGACATTGTTATCCGATACATTTGAACCAAACGATACAACCGAGTTTGCTTACGATAGTTATACTGGACAGAACTATTCTTCACTGATTTCTCACAGTCATGACGTTGACTATTTCTCATTCGCTGCTGATCGGACCGGAAGTTTGAGTATTACGTTACAGGTACCCTATAACCGTGATTATGACTTCTATGTCTATGATAAAAACGGTAATATTGTAGCATCTGGGGATTGGTACGGTATTGGGGAAGCTGAAGTTATAAACGTTCCTGTAAAAGCTTACAACACTTATTATATAAAGGTTCTTGGATACATTTTGGACTATGATGATACTCAAGCCTACACCCTTTCACTGTCCACGATTATACTGGATAATCAAACTCTATTTTTAAACCAACCTATTGATGTCAATCTGAGCTGTGGTAGCTTTTCTGTATACAAATTCACCCCGGAGAACTCAGGATCGCATAAATTGTTTACCCAGCCTTTCGGCGGTTATGGAACTTCTAACGACACTGTTTTAGAGTTATACACAGACGCTGGACTTACGAACCGAATTGCTATCAACGATGATGCAAATGGAACAACTTTTTCTGAAATCAATGTAGGTCTAAGTGGAAACGTCACTTATTACGCAAAACTCCGACATTACAGTAGCAGCGGCTCTGTTTATGCCCGTCTAAACGCAACCGTTGATCCATCCCCTATGGAGTTGACACTCAATCAAAAGATTAGTGTAGAATCTCTTTCTGGGAATACGGTTGATCTGAAATTTACTGCTCCAGAAACAGGGTTTTATAAAATATTTACCGATTTCTTCTTTGGGGATATTGGAAACGGTTATAGTGACACAGTATTAAGGACTTTCACTGATGAGAATATGACTCAACTAATGTCTTTTAATGATGATAGCAATGAAAACGTTTTTTCCGAGCAATCTTTTTATACTGGTACATCTAATACGTTATATTTTAGATTGTCTGGGTTTAACGGGGGAGCTACTAGAACTCAAGTACAGACAGTGAAACTAGATCAGTCACTTGTCATTCCTGTCCTTGACTTGAACACTCCAGTTGATATTTCAAAGGGAACTGCCGATAGTGCTTTTTATGATTTTACGCCAGAACAATCGGGATTGCATCGTTTTTTTACGTCACCATATCAAGGGATCGGTTCTGAGAACGATACAGTTATGTATTTGTATGACGAAACCGGCCATCTGATCGCAAGAAATGACGACACAACCGGAGCCTATGGTAATGGCTTCTCAAAAATTGAACAGAATTTAACAGCTGGTGTCAAATATCGCGTTAAAGTCAGACATTATCTCAATTCTGGAAGCTTAAACACACGATTAATGGTAGAAGATGATTTGAACAGTACCCGGGAAACGGCAGAGCCTGCGGCATGGGAGCTCATATACACCAATCAGCTCTCTTCACCCTATGACATCGACTACTACAAGGTTACGCTTGATGAATTAACTCAAGCGCACTTGAACATCAGTGCAAACAAAGTGACTATCGAAGACAGTTTGGGCAACACCTACGGGATTTTCTTACCGGAGAGTACAGAGATGTTCGATCTCCCGGCCGGTACTTATTATGCTCGTGTTGAATACCACCAGGATACACAAATTTTATCCGGGCAAAATGAAATGCGTTCGCTCTCATCCGATTATCAATTGTCTCACAAGCAATCACAAGTGAGCTATGTAGTAAACGGACAAACCATTTCCGCTTCCGATATTTCAGCTCAGAGGTTGCTCATCGACGGTTCTACTGATAGCTACGCATCCGTTAGCTTCTATTATTGGGATCCACATCCGACAACTAAAGTCGAAGTTATTAACCATGAAGGACTGGTTGTTTATGAAAAATTTATTTACAACTTGGAAGGTGGTACCACTTCACCTAAGAAGCACAGTTTTACATGGAACGGAACACTTAACAAAAATACGCACTTAGGGAGAGGATACGACGGCGACTACGACGGAGTGGCGGAGAAAATACTTGCCAAGAATGGTAGGTACACCATCCGAATCGCTCCTACCGACTCTCCGGGTAATAAGTTCCCCACCTATAATGGCCTCACAGTGATAAATGAATCTACTACTTTGAGCCGCCTTATTCCAGCGCCTCCGGTTAAAAATTACAACGGAACGCTAATAACGGCTAGTAATAAAGATAAGAGCGAAGCTTCCAGAAATTACTTTATTAAATATGTATGGGAGAAATACAAGGCTACGCCTCAAGAGACACAATATGTGGCATGGTCGAGAACAATGTATGGGTTAAACGGATTGGAAAAGTTTTGGCATACTACGGAGAATTTTGTTTACAACCCCAATCTATCAACATACGAAAATTTACAAAACCTGCTTGCGCTTGGAGGTATGATACCTGTAATTGGTGAACTCGCAGATGGTACCAGCGCGGTATTGTATCTTATTAATGGCGATGAAGTCAATGGTGCAATTTCAGCTCTTTCGATGATACCATTCTATGGTAACGTAACAAGGGGTAGTGTACTTGGCACAAGAGCTTTCAAAAAACTCTACAATAATCCTTGTAATTGTTTTATAGCTGGCACTAAGGTTATTACTGATAATGGAGAAAAGCCTATTGAACAAATTCAAATCGGTGATATAGTGCTATCCAAGAATCCCGAAACGGATGAAGTCGCTTATAAGCCAGTAGATCAGTTATTTCAAAAGGTTATTGCAGAGTCTTATAACATTTATGTCGGTGGAGAAGTATTAACAACAACAAACCTGCATCCTTTTTGGGTGGTTGATAAAGGATGGATTACTGCAAAAGATCTCGTTGTGGGAGACTTATTTGAAACGGATAAAGGCTCTCATTTAGCAATCGAGCGGATTGAAATAAAACAAGAACAGAAAACTGTATTTAATTTTAGTGTTCAGGATTTTCATACTTATTATGTTTCGACCTTAGGAATTTTGACGCATAATTCAACTTGTATTCCGTCTTCTGTTTATGAAATACAAGTTGCCGGAAGGACAAAATCCACATTAACGGGCTCAAGCCCTTCAGAGATCCTAGGTAAAGAATTAAACAAAGCTGGCTTGTATCCGGATACTACAACAATTCCATCGAGCCAGTGGCAAGCACATCATATCGTACCTTCAACTGCGAAAGCCCCTAAGTACCCCGCAGGCGATGAGGCAAGAGATCTGCTGGATCAATTTGGAATTGATTTAAATTCTGCAGCTAATGGTGTTTGGTTGCCCAAACGAAAAGGTGAACTATCTATCGAAGTTGAGGATTGGGAAGGTACTATGGTTGATTTAGCCACTCATAATGGACCTCATACGAATAATTATTACGTTGTTGTTAGAGATGAACTACGGAAAGTAAAAAATGCTGGAGGAACAACTGCAGATGCTGTAGCGGCGTTGCAGAAAATTAGGAAAGGTTTAATAGAAGATACAATAGTCTTAGGGCGTCAACAATAGAAATAGTACTAAACATCCGCCTCTTATTTAGTATACTAGTAAGAGAAGGATAATTTCTTGTTTATGAGGAGAGTAATATGAAAATTTGGATATTACGTAACCAGGTTGATAGTCATGATGTATTATCGTTAGTTAATTGGGATCAAGACTACCCCCAATATATTAAAAATAATTTTAATGGCTCCGTCATTAATGAATGGGGCGATGTTAAAGTACAATTGTATCAGAGAAAAAAGAGTGACTTCCCTGAATTTAATGTTCCCGTTTTTAGTGAAAATGCAGTGAATGCTTTAATGCATTTGATGAATGGCAATGTGGAGGTTCTTCCGCTAAGTCTTGACGTCGAATCATCAGATAAGTATTTTGCAATCAATGTTACCAATATTGTGGATTGTATTGATGAAGAAAAAGCAGTGGTTGAGAGACTTAGTACAGGTTTAAAGGTAGGCTACGAAAAATATGCATTTAAGCCGGATTGCATTAAACATGAACATATTTTCAAAATACATCTAGAACGTTCAGCTAAAGTTTTTGTTTCAGATACATTCCGCGATGAGGTAATAAAACATGGATTTATAGGATTTCAGTTTATTGAAGCTTGGGATTTAAAAGAAAACTTGGACTCCAAGAAATTTCCTCAACAAAATTCGAATCAATTAAAGGATAAAATCAATGAAGAGAATAAAGGAAGTGAGTATGATTTTGCTGAGGCGGAACAAAAGGTCGAGCAAGGTCAGGCTGTAGAAAGCGGTAAATGGAAAATGCAAAAAGATCAAAATGGAAAGTTCGTTTTAGGAATGTTACAGGTAGACGGTTCGTATTCGTGGGTCTTTCCATTGTATTATCCTCCGAGCTTGCTTGATCTGAAATGGTATGTTGCCAACAAGTCAGACGTGTAAAGATGCTTTGCTGTATTTTTCGGATCGGTGTTTTTTCCATGCAACCGCTTTGGAGTGGAAGCTCTGGTCATGACCGAAACTAGAGAACGGCCTATTGAAGATATTCACCTTGGAGAATAGGTATTTTCAAAGGATCCTTTATCCGGCAAGCAAGAATTTAAGCCATTTGAGCAATTGTTCTAAAAAGAGGTTCGAGTATTTGTGAGAAAATTCAGAGGGAGTTTTATAATAAGCAATCAGCAAAGGATTGGATATTCTATCCCAATGTTTCTAGTTAAAAACGAACAAGATTAACAACCTAGGTCCAATATTTTATTATCCTAGAACACTAAGGATTTTAAATTCATACTTTTTGCTTACGAAATGCAAACGCAAAAGTGAAAAAAACAGCTTATACTAAAAGAGTAGGAAAATGAAATCGGGAAGCCGCCAGACATACGCTGGCGGCTTTTACATGTTTATGGAGGTGACAAAAGGTTGCAAATCATGATTTATGGATTAGAAGTAAACGAATTACTACCACCGGCTTATCGGCTCCTCGTATGTTCGGACCAAGATCAAATGGAAAACATGCTTTTACATGCAACGGTTTCTTTGATTGTGATTCCTGAGCATCATGCGCAAGGGCTCATCGAGCGTATGAGCATTTATGCACCGGATATCCCGATTGCGATTGTAGTCGAGGAGCAATCTCATCAGCATGCGCGTCACTGGACTTCACAAGGCATCGCATGGGTGTGGCCAAAGACCAATTGGGAGAGGCATTTAACACTAACGCTGGAGGCTCCGGAGTAGAAACACCAGGATGAAGAGCCGGTTGATTCCACCGTTTATACACAAGCCTATGAGCAGCCTACCATCTCTATTGCTGTCGCAGGGGCTTTTGATGGGGCAGGGAGCACGCATATGTCCATTGCACTAGCAAACTACCTCTCTAAACAAGGAAGCGGTAGAGTGGCGCTGTGGGAGGCTGGTCGGAAGCCATGCTTTGAGTTCTTATCTTTTAACCAAACGGGTGTCACGAATACAAAGCCACGCTTTGAAATGGATAAGGTAACATGCTTTAAGGGAACAGCGGATATGGAATGGATGGAGGCGTATGCCGAACCGTTCAAATATTTAGTCATCGACCTGGGGAATGTAAATACAAGCGAGCATGCGCATCATTTCTTTCGTGCAACGATACCCATCTTGGTCGGATCGGGCAGCAGCTGGCGGCAGTGGGAGCTTGCACAGTTTTGCCGAAAGCATATTCATAAGCCGCAAGATAAATGGCGCATAGTACTCCCTATGGCGACTCATGATGCAAGCGAAGAAATGGCTGAGGCACTTGCAGGTAGGCAGGTGATGGCCATGCCTACCTGCGATCCCTTTCATCAATCTGAAGAGGCCGAACTGGTAATGGACAAATTGCTTCAAATTTCGAATCGGAAGCCTGTAGGCTTTCTTGGACGATTATTGAATCGTTAGGGGGAGAGGAAGTGAGCTATTATTTACGCTATCAACCCATCTTTGACGTGCAGCAAGGGCGCAATATCATCGGTTATGAGTCATTTGTTTGTGGATCTATGGGTGAGCCGCCATCGGTATTATTTCGTCGATATGCCCATCATTTAGCAGCCTTTGATACCCAGCTCATGAACAGAGCTATGAATGAAGCCTTGCCGCTGCTTAAACCGAACCAACAATTATTTTTAAACGTACATCCCAAAACATTACTAGCAGGTATTCAGATACCGGAACGACATCATCATCAAATTGTCTTAGAGATCATGGAGACCACCATTTACAGCACTCGCATTAAACAGCAGCTTAACCAGCTGGCCAGGAAGGGCTTATCGTTTGCTTATGATGATTTTGGTGTAAAGCAAGCGAACCTAAATCGGCTGCTCTCGACGTCTTTTCGCCCAACATGGCTGAAGTTAGATAAATCATTTATTGCTGCGTATGCAGCGCCTCAAGTGCCTTTAATCATTCGATTTATTGTGGAACTATGCGAGTTAATGGAGATCAAACTCATCGTCGAGGGTGTAGAGTCGGAAGCGCAGCTGCAACTCTTACAAAATAGCGGCGTTCGTTACGTGCAAGGTTATCATCTAGGCAGGCAGCTAACCCAAGTAGAGGGGGTGTCAACTCGTTTACAGCTATCACAAACATTAAATCATTAAACGATTCTCGTAGTTATAGGAGTCGTTTTTTTTATGCTCATCGATCACCGAGAGGAGGTGAAAACAATGAATAAAGCAGGACATGTTGCGCTTGGTGTAGCTGCTGGATCGGTACTGCTTACCGCCTTGCCTTTGGCGCAACTGCATATCGCTGCGCCGGTTGTTTATATCTTAGCTGTAGCTATTGGCAGCTTGGCACCTGATATCGACCATAAGACGAGCACGGCCAGTAACTTGATTCAACTCTCCACGCAAAACAGGAGACTCGCAAGCTCGCTTGGTATGCTGCTCATGCTCATAGGAGCAGCCTGCTGGGGACTTCCACAAATCGGATTCGACCTAGATCCGTTATGGATAAAAAGTGCGCCATTGTTGGTCGGCGCTGGAGTACTTTGCATGCTGCTTTCCAAATTACGCAGCCTGGTATTCCTGGGTGCTGGTGCCTTATTACTTGTAGCGTATGCCATCTATGATTGGCACTGGTTTACGGCACTAGCTGGGGCTGCGCTTTTTATCCTTCCCATGGTCAAGCATCGAGGCATCATTCACACGCCTGAATTTGCACTGGCCATAACGGTAGGAGCACTCTCTTTCTCCCAACAAAGCGAGTTATGGCTCGTACATGCTGCAAGTATAGGGCTGGTCGTTGGCTGGTGGGCTCATCTCATAGGCGATTTATTTGGCCGTGAGGGAATCCATTCACTCCTTATCAAAAGAATCCATCTTGCCCTCCGGCTATTTGATAATGGCGGTGCTGGTGAACGATTCTTTTCAAAGCTATGTTGGGGCATTAGTCTTGTCTGCTGGTTTATTCTCTTGCTGCCAACCAATTGGAAAGTAGATACCCTATTATTTTCTCTCCTATAAAACTCCTACAAAAACAGACCTTAAATGATCTGCTTTTGAAGCAAAAACAATTAAGTCCTACAAATATCCTATAAACGAAAGGTGTTTTAAAAATGAAAATAAAAAAATGGCTAGTTTGGTTGCCCATGATGATTATGTTATGGATGTTGCCCGTTGTGGCTTTTGCAGCAGATGAGCAGAATCCGATTACAAAAATCAAACAGTACTTTAAGTTTGATTGGAAGATTCTAGATGGACTAGGCTTCTTGTTTTACCTCATCATGATTCCGATCTCATTTATGATTATTTTCTTATTGGTTTACAGTCTCTATGACATTATCAAATTCGCCATAAATGTGAAGCGTGCGAAGGAGAGTCTCAATAATAAAAAATTCTGGATTGAATGTGGCGTTGTATTTCTCCTTATCTTTTTCTTCTTTAGTGGTCTTCTTCTTGATTTTCTGGAGAGCGTGTACACGTGGACAAGCAAGCAAGATATCGATGCCGGTGTATAATGGTTAGTTTTAGTTTTCTAGCCTCATCATCGACAGATTCCTACGTAGGCAAAATGAAAAAAATGTACACCATTGACGTCAGTCAGTTGGGGATGATGGATTGGGTATTGGTAATCGCAGGAGCACTAGCCACGGTGATTTGTACGTACGCCTTTGTCTATTGGTTGTATAAGATTATCGCCTTTCTATGGCTGGTGAAGCTAGGCAAAGCAAATGTAGCAGATACAACGTTTTGGAAGCGCATGGGCGTGGCGATTATTATTATTATGCTTTTCATGACGTCAGGTATTTTCACTATCGTAGAAGGTTTGTTTAATGTCCTTCGAAAGACGGGGTGGACGATGTGATACAAGGGATGCCCTATTCTTATTTGGCAGCTGCGGAGGAAGAGGATAGTGGAAAGTGGTTTATTCCCGATTGGGTGAACGACCTGGGCGATCAATTGCGAGATATAACAACGACTTTCAAAGATTTAATGACAGGTAAACTCATTAAAGATGCCATCGAGGGATTAGTCGTTACTTGGGCAGATGAATTTGTAACACCCCTCTATGGTGCATTCGCAAAGAGTTATTTGTTTTCGCCACAAGTCGCAGAAATGAAGTTTGTCTTCACTGGTTGGTCGATCTTTTCACTTTTTAGCTTAATTGCTCTGATGATTGGCATTGGCGTACTGGCGGTTCAGGTTATAAAGGGTAAAAAAGAAATGGGGAAGCTGCTCAAAGTGTTTGCGAGCTGCTTCCTCGCCACGGCCATCAGCTTAACGGTCATGAATATCATCAATGTGGGCCTAAACTGGATCACACAATTGACGCTTGCTGGCATTATCGGGGAAGCAGATATAACCTATCAGAACTTAACCGGCGAAGAGATTTTAAAGTCGCTGGTGATCGGTATTGATAGTGTAACTGATCCGTAAGCGTCAAATCCAGCCCACCTTCAACGTCCAAACCATTCATGAGAAAATGAAGGCAACCCAATGAAGGAGGTTGCCACATGACCACGAGAGAACAACGTCGTCAAGCATGGAT
>NZ_JBXCIW010000044.1:0-11619 GCF_056786335.1 Paenibacillus sp. Y280 | reverse complement strand
ACTTCATCTTATGGTTGCTCCTCTCTTTGGGTGATGTTGTCTTCGCAAACACCATTCTACCAAAGATCGGGGCACTTTTTTATATTTTTATGTGATGGTACTTTCGTAATTCAGGATGAAATGTCCAGCGCATATGAAGGTACAACTGCCATAACACAAGAGTGGGAAGTTATTCCTAAGTATTCCAAAGAGAATATAAGAAATCAATTGTTCAAAACAGCTATAACACCGATTATGACTGGAAAAATGACTACCGAGGAATGGATGAATCAAGTAGAACATGCATTTATAGAGATTCAAGCGAATAGGAGCACACAAAATTAACAATAGAGATTACCCGTCCTCATTGCTTTGAGAACGAACAAATTTCGGTCGAAATGCACTAGGCGGCATGCCTGTCCACCGACGGAATTGTCTAGAAAAGTGGCTTGCAGACTGAAATCCAAGCTGTTCAGCCAGTTCTTCCATCGTATAGGTCGAATGCACAAGCAAATGCTTCGCCTGATTAAGCACAATTTTACTCATATACTGTCGCGGCGATTGCCCATAAACCTTAGTAAATATATGCGTGCAGCGTCCGCGACTAATCCCTAATGAGGCGGCAATTTCAGCTATTTTTCCATTATTTCCCTTCCGTAGTTTGTCTTCAATCTCATGGGCTAGCTCAGTTTCAAATACGGAGGCATTATGCATATTATCATCACTCATCAGAATCGGACTAGTCGCTTTTTCGCTGTACTTTATAAATTCACTAATGATGCCTATAGTATGAGATTGGATAATCAGGCGATTAAGCGCTTTGTCGTCCTCAACGGCATCTATCCGATTATTGTGTGAAAGAGCATTTTCAATCGCGTTAACATGTGACAGCAACGATAGTTGAGCTGCCTCTTCTGCCTTAATGATCACATAATCCGTTTTGCATAATCGTGCACGAATAATCGGGTCATCCAGATCGAAATGAAAATTAAAGAAACGATAAACGGATGTTGAGTTATTCTCAGAAGCATGCAACATTCCGGACTTTATTAATATCCAATCCCCGCTGCTAAACGTAAAAACATGGTCACCTATCGTTTGCCTTATCTCTCCATTTTTACAATGCAATAGTTCAAAGAGATTATGATGATGTCGTGGATAATACCAATTAGGATGAAAATTCCCTACATGACAACCGATAATCTGCAGCGTACTCGTTAGGTTAGGGAGTGAATAATTAATATCCATTTTACATGGACCTCCTTTCGTTCAATATTTCAAGCATCTAATTATAGCGTAACGCCCTCTGAACAAAAGGTCAAATAATACCTGCTTTTGTCCATTTGTTTGATCATTCTTTCCGCATAAAATGAGAAGTATCACTACGAAGCGCGCACCACTTAGAATTGGAGGTCACATAGATGACTGTGTTAACTGTACAAAATGATCAATTTATTTTCGATGACAAGCCTATTCGCTTGATTTCCGGAGCTATCCATTACTTTAGAGTCGTGCCTGAATATTGGTATGATCGTTTATTAAAACTAAAGGCATGCGGCTTTAATACAGTAGAAACTTATATTCCATGGAATTTCCATGAACCTGCACCTGGCAAGTTTAACTTTGAAGGTATGGCAGATGTTGAAGGCTTTATTCGATTAGCAGGCGAACTAGATTTGCATGTCATCGTACGCCCGAGTCCTTATATTTGCGCGGAATGGGAATTCGGTGGATTACCTGCATGGCTGCTTGCAGATCGAGAGATACAACTTCGTTGTATGAACCGCCCATATCTTGAAAAAGTGGACGCCTATTACGATGAACTATTGCCAAGACTGAAACCATTACTTTCCACAAATGGCGGCCCTATTATTGCTATGCAAGTAGAGAATGAATATGGAAGCTATGGCAACGATACAGAATATCTACAATATTTAGAGCAAGCGATGATAAGTCGTGGCATTGACGTATTATTATTCACTTCTGATGGACCAGAGAATAGTATGCTTCAAGGCGGAATGGTTCCAAATGTTCTAGAAACTGCGAATTTCGGTTCAAGAGCAAAAGAATCTTTCGAGATGCTTCGTCGATATCAACCACAAGGCCCGCTTATGTGTATGGAATACTGGAATGGTTGGTTTGATCACTGGGGTGAAGAACATCATGTTCGTAATGGTGATGAAGTGGCTCAAGTATTTGAGGAAATGCTTTCTTTAGGGGCCTCTGTGAATTTTTATATGTTCCATGGCGGCACTAATTTTGGTTTCACTAGCGGAGCGAATGGCTTAGAACGAGATCATTATGAGCCTACGGTTACAAGCTATGATTATAACGCACCATTGAATGAGGCTGGCGATCCTACTGAGAAATACTTTGCAATACGCGATATTATAGCGAAATATACAGATCTTCCTGAGATGGAAGTTCCTAAAGCTTTGCCTAAGCAAGCCTATGGAACTGTGATTGCTGCTAGCCATGCAGTCTTGTTTAATCAGTTGCACCAATTGTCTGAACCAGTAAAATCTGTCACACCAGAACCAATGGAGCGTAACGGACAAAATAACGGATTTATCCTATATGAAACATTTATTACAGGACCACGTGAAGAAAAAGAACTCATTATTCAAGATTGCCACGACCGAGCACTCATATTTTTGAATGATGAATTTAAAGGAATCATCGAGAGATGGGATTCCAGTAAAAAGGTGCATTTTGAAGTGCCAATTGGTGGCGCACGTCTACGAATTTTAGTTGAGAATATGGGACGTATCAACTACGGACCATTTCTAGCTGATCGTAAAGGTATTACCGAGGGCGTTCGTCACGGCAATCAATTCCTCTATGGATGGACGGTTTGGACATTGCCACTTGACGACTTGAAACCTTTAGACTTTGCTGCGATAGAGAAAACAACAACAAATGGTCCAGCATTTTATCGTGCAGAATTACACATTGAAAATGCTCCTGCTGATACATTCTTGAAGTTGGAAGGATGGTCTAAAGGGGTTGTGTACGTGAATGGATTCAATATAGGTCGATATTGGAAAGCTGGTCCACAGCATACCCTTTACATTCCTGCACCGCTTCTACGCCAAGGCAACAATGAAATCATCGTATTTGACATTGACGGAACAGAAAGCTTAGAGCTGCAGTTTGTTGATCAACCGGAGTTGGGATAATGCTTATTGCATGACAATCAACAACGATGTAGCGTCATTTCAGCATAAGAGATCTCTCTCCACCAAGACGAAGAGCCCTTGCTACGCAAGGGCTCTTTTTTTCTCAGATAATATCCCGTCCCAGTAGCCTATTGGCTAGGTACAAAAAGATACGTTTTTGTCAAAACGCTTAGTAAAGCTGGACCTGAGTAAGTTTGTGGTTGGAGTCCGCTCACAATCCTGATGTCTTTTAAAATATCCATACCTGAAACGAAGGCAGCAAGCCTTATTCGTTTTTTTTGGATTTGTATCCGACTTACATACCTTTACACTATCACTTTATTGCGGTAATATATTAGAGAAGTAAAGTGATAAAGGATGTGGTCTTAATCGAATTCATTCGGCTAGCAATACCAAAAGGCAACACCTCAGTTAAGAAGGGAGTTTGTTATGGTGCGAGAGGCATTAATTAACAGAAAAACAAAAGAAACAGAAATTAAACTGGAGCTTAATCTCGATGAATACAGTGAAGGCAACATCAACACGGGAATTGGATTCTTTAACCATATGCTCACGCTTTTTGCTTTTAGGGCAGGAATAAAACTAAATGTGGATTGCAAAGGTGATTTAGAGATAGATGGGCATCACACGGTTGAGGACATTGGAATATGCTTGGGGCAAGCAATCAAAAAGGCTATAGGGGATAAAAAAGGCATAAACCGTTATGGTAGTTCGCGTATACCTATGGATGAGAGCTTAGCATTAGTGGATTTGAGTATATCCAATCGCTCTTTTTTAGTGTTTAACGTGGAAATGCCGTCAACACGAGCAGGCGAGTTTGAAACCGAATTAACCGAAGAGTTTTTTCTCGCTGTAGCGCATAATAGCGGGATAACCATGCACATCAATTTGGAATACGGCAGAAATACACACCATATAAATGAGGCAATTTTCGTGGCATTCGGCGATGCGTTGAAGATAGCAATTAGGATAACAGGCGATGTTATTCCGTCTACGAAGGGTACGTTATCATTATGAAAAAAATATATATAGAGGCTGCCGCCTTTTTTAGGATTTCATTTTCTTCCTATAGATCAGCGAGTTGCTTGCGCAGCTTACGCATTTCTTCATCTTCGTGCTTCAACTTGCTGCTGCCTGGAAAGGCACTTTCTCCATCACGCCCATGACTCTTAATCCAGTCCCTTACCGTGGTATAGTGAACGCCAATCTCCTTGGCATGTTTCCCCTACCGTTGTTTCTTTAGCCAAGATACGCAGGACGACCTGCTCCTTAAACGCTTTGTCGTATTTCTTCCCTTGTCCCATTGTGAATCCCTCCATCTTTTATTATAGAGGTTTTCTCTGTGTCCATCTATTCGGGGCAAGGTCAATATCAGAATTCATTGATAATAAAACAGATTATATTTCTAACTTTATATTGAGCAATACAGGTATGGTTATTGGCAAATCTGTAATGGAGTCAACAATCGAAGAGACTAAAAATATTTTAATAATCTATACAGAAGTATTAGAACAAGAACGTAAATCAAGGATTCTAAGATTTTCTTGGGATACACTCAAGATTATCGTCTCAGCAATCGTTGGTGGCTTGTAGCAGTGTAGTAGGTACATGTGACAACTTGCTACGCAAGTTCGTGAATACCTGAACGTTAGACGAAATCTGTGGAAAAAAGTAACACAAACTATGTGATTTGAAGGTGGATAATGAAAAAAGCGAAAATAAATATTGGATTCATATTATTTGTTTTAGAAGGAATACCACTAATAATCTATCCATTTATATTATTAGCTAACATAATGAGTTTGGCTGGTGAAGGGTCAGGGAGTGAAAAATTCCTACTAGAATTTGTTATGAAAACATTTATATTTGTATCTACTACCTATCCAGTGACCTATATCGTATGCTTAATTCTTTATAAAAGTGAAAAGAAATTATGGAAGGCTCTTGTACCCATGTTTCATTTAATATTGGGTATTCTATTTTTTAATTTATGGATGGTTGTTGATAAATGATTGTTAAAAACATGAAATATAGTTTGATTGAATCAAAGAAGCCATAGGCTTTGTCTAACACCAGATTCACGCTACGGGCTGTGCACTTGGTTGAAGAAGATGTTACATTGATGAATACACCAACACAAACCCCACCTGATGAAATCAAAGCGAGTAGCAGGTGGGGTTTGTCGACTTTAATCATGATGAATGAAGGGGATTATTTTGCATACTGTAAATCTAGATTCAGAACATGTAATTTGAATTATGCTACATTGGACTGGGCATGAAATTGCTTCATATATAAATTATAATAAAGCCCCTTTAGTTCAATTAGTTCCTCATGACCCCGCACTTCCACTATTCCCCCGCTATCAAACACAAGAATAATGTCTGCATCTTGGATCGTAGAGTTTCGATGTGCTATTACATATGTCGTTCTGTCCTTCATCATTCGATCCAACGCTTCCTTAACAGCAATCTCAGATTCAGAGTCTACGTTGGAAGTAGCCTAATCCAAGAAAAGTATTGGTGCATCTTTCAAAACAGCTCTTGCAATAACAACTCTAGGAAGTTTATAATAAATTCCTTATATCATTCTTTACCTTACTAATCGAAATCGACTGTAGGTAAGCTGTAAAATAACTAACC
This sequence comes from Paenibacillus sp. Y280, assembly GCF_056786335.1. Taxonomy (NCBI): domain Bacteria; kingdom Bacillati; phylum Bacillota; class Bacilli; order Caryophanales; family Paenibacillaceae; genus Paenibacillus; species Paenibacillus sp. Y280. The sequence continues at coordinate 5,819 of NZ_JBXCIW010000044.1, read as the reverse complement.
AGAATGGTCCCAACCACTACAACCATATTAAAAATAACATACTGTTTGACTTGTTCCGGACCCTTTCCTTGAGCTAGAACGTCCAGGACGTGGTGCATCATCCATACTATGAAAAGGTCCAAAAATATTCCCAGTATAATCAAAATAAGCATGCTGGCATATAAATACCAATATCGATAAGAATGCTTTAGTAACCTCCAAAAAGAAGATGGCTTTGGTGAGGTCGGCAAATTGGGCATATGCTGGATCGTCTCGTTAATTACTGATTTCAATTCATTTTGATCCTATTTATATAAGGATTGATCCATCGTAAACTGTACTGGATGAGCAAGATAGCGACAAATCCTATTATCGTCCCAATCACGATACCATTAATCGTTCTTAACAAGGAAATCAAGATATACGTGTGGATATGCGCAAAGGAATCAATAATGGAAAGGTAGCCTAGAGCGCCGAATACAAGTAAATATTTCGTATATATAAATACCTGTTTATAGCGCAATGAGAAAAAGATTCCGATTAAAAAAAGCGGATGTGCGATTAGAAGTTCCTTAATGCGCGGTCTTGCTATCAAGACTTTTTCAAGAATGTTCCTCACGGTCATCTCTAGCGAACTCGCTTCTCCAGCATTCCCCGTTCTTGACAAATAATAAAGGACAACTAAAGCAACTATCATTCCTGCAACGACAGTAATGACGTTTAACTTATATAAGAGAATATTTAATAGAAATCTCTTAATGTTTTCTTGCTGCAAAAATAAAATGTAAAGACCAACAATGACAATCGGCAAAAGATGCAACACGCTGACTCCACGATATGTATTCATAGCGAGCATAAATGACACATGACTGAGTAATGTGATGTTTAAGAGTATACCGCTAAATGCAATGATTACGCCAAACATGAACCATCCAATCGATTGTACAAAAAGGCTCGCCGAAGAACGTCCGGCTTTCATTCTCGCGATCCCATCAATTACAACAATTGCCGCCAAACTTGCTGCCGATACACCACTCCCTAAAGCCATAGCCTGTGCAAATACAATTGGTGATAGCAGATAGAAAGCAATTGTACCTACAGCAGTAACGAAAATAATGGACCATAATCGTAGCATAATAAAAACTTCTGCCAATAAGAACATTAGAACAAGACTTCCAAGCACAGCAGATACTTTGCTTAAACCTGCCCCAACAAAATTATCAGACACATGAAATGGGGATGCAGCCCCTAGTGAGAAGCCGAGTTCTCGCATTCTTTTAATTGTACCTTCTTCACCTCTAAATATATCGTAAATTGCCTCCATAGGAGTAAGGTACTGTTTGGAGGATGTATCGAATGTATATCCCGTATGAAGATAAACCAACCGAATATTCCGATCCTTGATCCCTAACAAAAAACGCTCTTTAAACTTATTAATTTGGCTTTGGAGTCTGAACGCAGTTTGATTATCTACCAATTTCATAATCTCTGCCTTGCTTACAGTCATAGCCCTAACTATTCTATAGTTTGTCTTTTCCGCCAATTCTCTACTTCCTAGTTGAGGTCGCGGGGCAATAATGTCTTCGATATCAACGTATCCTATTTGATAGTTATTCATTAATTCCGCCATTTGATCTATCATGTTATGATCGCTACACTAGCAAAGCCAGTTACCTCGTTGCCATCAAAAATGACCGTTTCGGCACCATATTGTTGAAATTTCACCAGTCTTCGTTCAATATTCTCGATATCAAATGGTTTGTAAGTATTTGATATTCGAGCGATGATATTGAATCCGGCCTCTTTGACCAGTTCTAGGATTAGTGGGTCGGGATCAAGCGGCTTGTTTTTCGCATCATAATAACCCGCATCTATGCGCAAACCAGATTCATCGTCCAATTGCCATAGAGCAACCTCGATTCCATAGGTCATAAAGGATTCACGGATGAGAGGCTCATACACTTGCTTTGAACGTTCGTCTTTAAAGACCAAATAGGTATAGCTAGGATCTAATGAAACCTTGTTTTCGAATGTAATTATTTCAGCAGGGGTGATGACTCTTATTTTCTGCCCAAGCTCCAATCTGAATAAACTACTCTCATAAACGGCTATTGAATTTATCCCTGACTCTTTCAACGTCGCCAGTTGATCCTGTATGTATTCCTCTGGATTCTTGCTAATACTGCCTATTTCTTCGATATCATTGTAGTCCATTACAATTTCAACGTTTTTGGCCGCTTGTTCGATCTGAAGCCGTTGCCACACAGCAGGTAAAGTTAACACAACTAAAATGATCAGCAAGACCCAAACAAGCCTTTTTTTCTGTAAAATCGCCATTAGTCTATCCGCTTCTTTCTACAATAAATTCGATAGGGGACAACAATCCCCTATCGTAGGAAAGTAACAGTCGTGAATAGGTCTTAAAATGGATTCAATAGTTCTTCTAATTCCTGAACAAAAGTAAACATAGGGCAATTACGGATTGAAACGATTAACGAATCGTCCGTATGCATAATCTGAAAGTGAATATAAGGTGGCATCGTCTCGACAACTTTTTTTCTATTTCCACGCAACAATAGGTTCGCACTTTCTTGTTCGATTTTACCTACATAGTTAAATTGAATTCGGTTTACGCTTCTCCCAATGATTTCTGAAGCCATTGGAAACTTCGCTGAGATCTCGGGGTTCAACCGCAAATTCTTAAAATGGATATTATGATCGGCAGCTTTCTGCAAAGACTGTTTAACCATGGCCGCCGTTTCGAAATTACGAGGATTATATGGTATAGGTATCAGATCAACAAATTCACCTATAATGTCGCCAAAGCTCCTTCCCATGTAAAATCTTCCATAATTATAAATATAAAGTGGTATTTGTGTCAATTTCAAATAATCCTTCACAAAAACTCCCAACATATCCAGAGCAGTCTGCCATGCATCCATATATCCATTCCCTCGAATCGGATAGTTGAATACAAGATTGCAAATTTCGATTTTGTTCTCTTGTACACGCTCTATCATTCTTCTCATGTCCACTTCATAGGCTTCAAAGTCCAATAATTTAAACGAGTCCACTAGTTGCTGATCAGTTATCGATTGGGGACCCAAATTAATCTGATTCATGTACGATTCTAAGTGATTAGCGGACTGAATCACGCTATGGCCCTTCAAATAAGATTCGTAATATCGTTTAACCCGCTGACGAATGATATCGTCGCTCATCCGATCGAATATACTATGCAGCATCGGCATAACAAGCTTATAATGACTTTCGTTTAATTTGATTATGACAACTCTGTAAGGCAATACAGCATCGGAACTACTGTCCGCAAATTGATTGGTAACAATTTGTGGAAGTTGGTCTTGTAATAAATAATCTTGATCGTCTAGAGAATATTTGCTCAAATCTACAATCGGTAGCCGATTTGCCCCGAACATGTCAAAACGAGGTCTATGGGTTCAAACATTCCATTAGAGAATCGTATTTATGCAGATTATATGGGGTGGGATAAACTTACCGAAGATGAATGTTGGGGAAAATTTGAAGAAGGAAGCTATACTGATAAATGAATTAAGAGAAAAAGGGAAGATATTTTGGGAAACGTTTATTATTAAAAGGACCGAAGGTTTAAAACAAATTCTTGAAGAAGCATATCGCAGAAAGATGGCACAATAGCAACAACACTGGAAAGCGTGACCGCCTCCTTTACTATTTCCGCCAACACATCTCAACCATTTGTCTTTCCTGACCAACAGTGAGCAACACTCCACATGTGTCGAATAGACGTGTGAAAACAAATTAAAATTGTGTCCACAGATTGATGTTTGCTCTAGTTTCGTTCTATTTACGCATAGCCCCCACTAAATGATTCTCTATAATCGAAGCTTGATCTATACTTCTCCCCAAAATATCTCAGTTTCATAATCGAATAGAACAATACCATCCTGATTATTCCTATCAAATAGATTTTGCAGTTCCGTCATCATCGGATTGTAATTCGGATGCCCGGGTACAGGGCTGTAGGAAGATGATAGCAACCGGCCTCTCAAGCCCTCGAAATCGAACTCCTGACTCATTCTGAATCGCTCTTCATGCATCGTACCTTCCTTGAAAAAAGAGAGAAGCATCGTCTGCGAAATATTTTTATGATTGACTGTTTCGTAGTCGGTTCCGTAAGGATGAAGCAGTTGATCGTACTCTTCACGAAATGAAGTACCTTTAGTAAGACGGGAATTCCAGATTAGTATTACTCTCCCACCCGGCTGTAGAATTCTACGGAACTCGGTTTGCGCTGCTAAGCGATCAAACCAGTGAAACGCTTGTGCGCAGACAATAAACTCAACCGACTGATCAGGTAATCCAGTAGATTCTGCAGAACCTGATATAGTCTGAAAGTTCGAATTGCTTTCTAACATTTGCTCGGCGGCTACCCGCATTGCCTGATTCGGCTCGACCGCGGTCACATAGCTTCCGCGTTCCAGAAGTAGCTTTGAAAAGATCCCTGTACCGGAACCGATGTCTGCTATTTTACTGTTCGAACGCAAACCGACGAAGTCGTACAAATAATCAATAGCCTCTATCGGATAGCTCGGGCGATACTTCAAATATGAATCGACCCGGTTCGAAAACCTTTCTCCACTGTTCATCTCTCGTCACTCTCCCAGTATTTCATTAACAACGTCGATTTCCGAAGTAACCATGTTAATACCTTCACCTCTAGGCTAGGCTATCTAAACTTCATTACACTACTTTTCTCTCTTTATCTTAGAATACCTTCCTGTTTATTCCATTAAACTTTATGTTAAGATTTACTAAGGAATTGTACGAGGAGTGGGAATGATATGAAACGAACGGAAGTCTCCTTTGATATTGAGACCATACCACTAACCATTAGGCAGTATATAAAGGGGGCCACAATTTATGATAGTAGTTGTTCCGAAAATGCAAAGACACTTTTGATTTCGGGTACAGAACGTGCTTTTCTTAAGATAAGCAAAAGAGGTTCGCTTGAACGTGAATACAAAATGACAAAATTTTTACATAAACATAAACTTGCACCGAATGCCATAGCCTATGAATCAGAGTTAGATTATGATTATTTATTTACAGAAGCAGTAAGTGGTGAAGATGGAACGGCAGTGCCACACATTGAGAATCCTAGTAAATTGGCATGTGTGTTTGGCGAATATCTAAAAATGTTGCACTCACTACCTACCGAGGGCTGTCCATATGGCAATAGAACTAATGAATTGTTGAATGAAGCACATCTTAAGGGAATAGACCTTAGTATTATGAGTGAGTACAACTATTCAGCTATCGATAATGTGATAATACACGGTGATTACTGCTTACCTAATATCATAATGGATAACTTTTCATTCAAAGGTTTTATTGATTTAGGATATGGTGGAGTAGGCGACAGACATTACGATATCTATTGGGGATTATGGACACTAAATTATAACTTGAAGACTGATAAATACAGGGATATATTCTTAGATGCTTATGGAAGAAGTGATATTAATTATGACGGACTGAATTATTTTACAAAACTGATTAAGTTGACGGATTAAAATCATTCATTTAACAAAAAAAAGAGGGGTTCGCCGCCCCTCTTTGCTATTCCCGCCAATACATCTCCGATTTAATTTTCCTAAAACTGAAAACATGTACTAAACAGCACGCCTGATTTATTTACTTTATGTTTTATGCAGATAGATATCAACCTGAATCCGTGACACCTCAGTAATCTCAACCGTATGGCACATGGATCATCTTCCAATCTGACCCAATAGCCAAATTCAGCTGTTTCAGGGTAACTCAAAACAGAACCCTTGCTC
>NZ_JBXCIW010000043.1:0-11722 GCF_056786335.1 Paenibacillus sp. Y280 | reverse complement strand
GAGTTCACCTCATAGGTGTATTTTGAAAACAGCAACAAACGAGCTGTTATCTCTATTTTACTCCATAATACTCTTTCAATCTATGGAAATCAGATATTTATATCACGGATTCAGGATTCAATAAACTTATATTCTTTTATATAGTATTTATAAATAACCTTTTAACTTTTAACTCTGACTTAGCTTACGTCTTAAGGCAAAGGTTTGATTACTCCATTAATTCATGAGCATCCGAAGAACAAGCACGACAGTAAGGTTATTATTAGGTATCTTAAATTTGATGATCCACTTTTAAAATATGTGATTAAAATGACAGGATTTTTTATCGGAATAAGGATAGAATTAGTATAGACTATACAGGTGCGCTTTAGGCAATTTTTTAATATCAGGAAGGGGAACTCAAGGATGAGAGGGTATGAAATTACAAATGTCAGAGCAGCGGATAATTTTAAGCTTTTTTTAGAATTTAAAGAAATCGGCAATATGAGCTATATTGAATATCGTGTGTTTGATGCAAAAGAAAAACTTTCCGACAAAAAACCTCCTTTATCTGATTTAACAAAGGATTTAGCCTTATTCAAGATGGCGCATGTGATTCCATACACTGGTACAGTTGGTTGGAATGATGATATTGATATTGCTGTTGAATTTTTATACGAGAATAGCGTATTGATTCCGGGTTAGCAAGGTTAAAACTTGTGTAGCTACAGATTAAGCAAGCAAAAGATACTTGTAGATAATTCAATTGTAGAATGTAGTAGTATACAGGCAGCTGGGAAATGGCTTAAAGAGCATTCTCGTGATACTAAGAAGAGGTTTGCTAAAATTGAAGCCGGGTATTTGTATGGTAAGCATTGGTCTATTAACGGTACAACGCACTACTTTACAACGGATGAAGCTTTTCGGAGTGAAAGAATTAAAGAGAAGGCAGGAGCTATGTTATTCCACCTTCTCTTTTTGTTTGTTGAAGCCTGAGACATATTACCTATTCCATCGTATAATTAATGGAATAAGAGGGAGTACGATAGTAACTTGGAATAAAAATGTGGCAAATAGCATATGTCAATTATGCCTTGATCCTGCACCTTTTTCATGTGAAAAAGGGTATCCGTATTTATTAATGAAATGATAATAGATGAATATGGGGAGGGCTTACATGAGAAAAGATGCGATTTTAGATAATACACAACAATATCGATATTGGCTGCTACGTGAATGGGACACATCCTTGCCAAAGATGGTTTTTGTAATGCTTAATCCAAGCACAGCAGATGCGAATGTTGATGATGCAACGATAAAAAGATGTATCAATTTTGCGAAAGCATCTGATTACGGCTCGATACAGGTTGTTAATCTGTTTGCATACAGAGCAACAGATCCTGAAGAACTAAAAATTACTCAAATTAATCCTGTTGGTGAATTAAATGATAAGTATGTCCTTGATACATGTAAGAATGCTGATATGATAATTGCGGCATGGGGAGTAATCGGCAAACTAAATTCAAGGAACATTCACGTCGAAAATTTAATAAGCACTAATGGCTTTGATTTGCATTGTTTGGGGGTTAGCACCAGAGGCTACCCACGTCACCCATTGTACCTTAGAAGCGATGCGAAGTCGTTGTTATATAAGGCAAGGGTTAAAGAAGTAATTGAGCTAATTCCAACAGTTAAACGGAGAATTGTAAGTCGTGAAGGCATTGATCTGAAGACCATGAGTGATTATCAGTTTCATAAAGATGTTATGGAAGATTAGATATAGTCAGAAAGGCTGATTTTCGTGAGCAATCTATTCATTTTTACATTTTCTTTAGTTGCTGGTTCACTAATAATGCTGGTATTGAACTTAATCTTTTATGGAAATAGTTTTGCTACAACGATACTAGCAGCATCAACTGCAATCAATTGTTATTTTTTAATGACTACGTATAAAACAGAAACTAAGGAAGCATTAAAGAAGATATTTTGGCGAGAATAAAAATTCGCTTTCAAGGGGGCTTAATATGATCCGAATTACCAATATTGAAGAGTTCAAGAAGTATAAGGTTAGAGAAGGTTATTTTATTATCACTCTGATATATTAAAATTGGCGGTCAAACTGACAACGACTTTGACACGCCAATACTTCTTATGTAATATTATTTGGCATCGAAATTGACAACCGAATATTTAAGGATTACATATTCGGAAATAACTTTTGGAATGAGAAAAACTCTTGTCAACTCGAGTGTCAATTCATGTATCATTGCTTTTCAAAACCAGGCATCATCTGATTACCATTAAAAAAAACAAGAGACCCCTGTCGGTCTCTTGTTTCATGTTGTCTTAATCCGAATTTAAAATATCGGCTATATTGAACCGATATCCATCAGGAAGTTTGTCGTGCTCCCTTGAAATAGTTGCACGAAGACTCTCTCTACCTTTTATAACTACTTCATTCTTTTTTATTTGGATAGCGCCAAAGCTATACGGCATATAAAATGTATCAATTTTATCAATGTTGACCACGCCAGTTTTTTTAGTTTGGAGGTCAGTTATTTTTAAACTAAAATCCGCTTTAGCGTTATGGCTTGGTGGTACTTTATATACTACTTCAGCCTTGTATTTGTCATTGCATACTTCTTTATAGATTAATTCCATCGCTGTACCATTTGTTTTAATGGTGGATACAACAGATTCTATTTTTTCACTGTCCAAGTGGTCAAAATCCGCGATAAGCCGTAGACCTTCACATAAACTTTCAAAAAGTAATTTTGATTTCATATTTTCATTTGAAGCTTTAAATAATACTAAGTTAAGTTTACAATACGTGCCCCTATGCCAATCCTCAAAATATAATGTTTGTTTGGCCTCTTCAAGCGTACCAGCAACTTGGAAATATATTTCTTGATAGCCAGGAGTCATTATTTCAGCGTTTCTTAATAAATTACTGAACAATTCAGAGTAAATGTAACTATATGGAGATAAATCTTTATGGTTCTCAAATGAATCATATATCCTAACACCCATCAATTTCTTTGATTTTGGTTTTGGAGTATCTCTATACCTCTCAATAAGAAAGTCAACTCGTTTTACGTTATTGAAGAAAAGAGTCTCAGGTTCTTTTTGAGCATAAAATTCTAACTCTTCTTGGCTTACAGGTGCAATGGATAATAATTGATTGTAGTCAGCTAGTAGTTCATCCATATGAGAATCTACAGGGTCAGGATCAATGGATTGGGTAAGTTTAATGGCATCACTTATCCTCGACAACGCTTTTCGAAAATCAGAAATATTAATGGAATCAATGCTTTGAAACGAATCAGTTAATTGAACATCAGAATATACTTTGTAAGTCCTTTTTGCTTTCTCTTTTGCTTTCTTCGCTGCGTTATTAATAAATACAACATCTATACATTCATAAGTTTCGCCGTGGAATTTCCCAATTAGATGTTCGTTTAAAAAGGTTTCTAATAATTTCAACGAAGCATTTTTTTCTTCTTTAGTATCAAGGTCTTTATAATTAATTATGAATCTCATAGCTTTTCACCTACCGCAAACAATATAACTCCTAAATATACATTCTACGTGTACCAATCAACTACCTTTTCACACACACAAAAGAGCGCTAATCCTATTGTCAATTGACAAACCAAAAGGTCTGTCAAACTATCATTTGCACCTTAAAACGTAACGCTTTATAAGTAGCCGCTCCTTCTTTTATATCCGAATCATTTCATTTGTTTGTTCGTTAAGTGCATATTGTTCTATTCCTTTAAATAGTTCAATGCTTGTCCTCTTGAGTGCAAATGGATTATGAAACAACTTAAAGCTATAATGGAATCCCTTTTCAGTAAGGCGATTCTCAAGTGTTGCTACAGCACTGATTCGTGTGTTGCGATGTGGCTGGAACAATCCAGAAGCTTCAAATCGTCTCTCAGGCGTATCGGACAAATTAGAGCTATTTACAGATAAGACTAGTTTTTCTTCGCCATACAACGCTTCTATGATTCCTGAATGATAGCTGTGGGTGATTGGAATCCTCATATCACCTGAAAAGATGAGTAGATTTGTTTTGTTCCTGTCTAGTTGCTTATTAGCAGCATCTTTAATTGTCTTTCGAATGCTAAGCGCATCATTACCGCTCCATACAATATTATCAGGTTCCTTGATAGGAGATTTTACTTCAACAAAGATATCATCTGAACCAGTATGAATAGTAAACTCACCCTTAGTATTGTTTTTGCCTTTAGGATGGAATGAGATTTTATGCCCTTTACTTTCTACGTAATAAGCTGCCATTAGTTCATTCTTTGCTTGAAAGAAGGTACTCCAGGCGTTGGACATTAGACGGTTGCGTAAATCATCGTCCATTATCTCATGTCTAAACGCTACCTCAAGATACTTATCATATTCAGCTTGCCTGATTAATGCCCCCTCATCAGAGGCAGTAAGGAAGTATGGGACACCTTCTGGTTTTTTCATTCTTGCTAACTGCAACCGCAAATTATTTAAGTACGATTCCCCATATAATCTAATAATATTATCCATTGTTTCAACTCCTTGTTAGGAAGATGTGTAAAGTCCATTTAGTAATAAACTTATCAACAATTTTATAACTATATTCTCCATACATAATCGTTATAGGAAGGAATGCTTATACCTATCGTATGATTTGTCGTAATTTGAGACATATTACCTATTATATCGTATAATTGCTGGAAGAGGAGGAAGTAATAATGAAGGTTTGTACTAATTTCGAATTGAGGGACTAATGATGGCAAATGAAAAGTTTGTACGTAGATTAGCTAGCTTGTTCCTAGTTACAATGATACTCACAGTAAATATAAACATTTCTGTAGCATCAGCAGTCCAAACTAAAAAGACGCAAAGTTTTAAAGACACCTCTGGTCACTGGGCTTCTGACGTGATTGAAGTTATGTATAAACGAGGTGTAATTAATGGTTATTCTGATGGTACATTTAAACCAAACGCAAGTATAACTAGAGCAGAATTTTTGAAAGCTATGATAATTGCAATGGGGATTAAAGTTACTGATGCAGATACTGACTTTGTTGACGATGATGGTTGGTACAGAAAATATTTAGATACCGGTTTAAAAAATGAAATTCTTGCAATTGTAGATTATCCTAATGCTATGTTTAAACCTAATCAGAAGATTACAAGAGAAGAAATCGCTAGAATTGCTGTTAGGACTATTGGAGAAGGTGAAGACGAAAAGAATGCTGCTAAGTATACGGAATATGCTTGGATGTGTGAGAGGTTGGATATACTGGAAGGTTATCCAGACGGAGGTATGGGTGGGAATAAGCTTGCAACAAGGGCTGAAGCAGTAAGGATTCTTGTCAATACAATAAGGGCAAAAGTTCCTACCTCAGTTCCTAATTATCCTTATTCTATGAATGGATTATATGTGTTAATGAAGTCTTTGCCCAGTATTAAAGGTAAAGTTTGGAAATCTTACAATACTGGTGGTGTAATCGTTAATGTAAAAGACACAGAACGAGTGGAAGATAGTAATATGGCAATTGAGTACGTAGCTGAATATAAATTTACTTCTCTAACAGTTTGGGAGAGTTCTAGAGATTCACGACTTATTGTTAAAGATATTTTGAAACATTACTATCCAAAGTCTAATGAGAAGATTTATGCATCGTATTTGAAGATTTTAGAACTTGATTTCGAGGATGATCGCAGTGATATCGAAGCGAAGTATGATGGACGTACAATAGTTATTTATAAGGGGAATGATAATGAAACTGTTGTTTTCCGCATAGGAGTTTAGTAATTCTGTCAATCATCTAATCAAATCCTTCTCTCAGATCGGAAATGACTTTTTTGTAATAATATCTCAGTAAGCCTATTAAAAGATTTAAAGTAGCAGATCAGGTTGCTTAAAATACTAGGTTTATTGATAAGTTTAGAAGGAGGTAATGAGTATGAATGCTAAGCTTGCCTGTCCTCAATGTGGGTGTGAGGAGATTGGTTGGGGTAGATTAACAGGTGATGCCAAACTCTTGCCAAAAGATAAGGTTTTTACGTTTGGGTCAACTGTGAGGGCTGAAGTATGTACTAATTGCGGTCTAATTGTTTCTATGAGAGTCGAAAATCCAGAGATATTTAAATGATAGTGAAGGTCTGATGAAAGAGTTGTCTAATTGGTTTAAGTGAGGGAGATGTTTGTGAATGCTTGATTATGATGATGAAGACCCGAAGGAAGTAATGAAAGATTTACTTGATGTTGGAGAAACAAAAAGTTTGGGGTATCTTCCTCTAGAAACCCTAGAATGGTGTGAAGTTAAGGTGGAAGATATGATTGAATTTGCTGAACAAAATAATTTAAGATATAAGATCTATAAGGAATCTGAATGTAATGTAGAAAGCGGCCAACTGGTCGTATTTCATGAACAGATGCTTATGGAGATATTAACTAAGTACAAAATAATTCTTGAAGATGCCAGTGTTCCACTTGACGATGTAGAAAAGTATGTCGATTATATTTCAAATCATCATGTTAGTGGAAAGGCGTATGAAGTAGTTGCTAAAACTTTTAATGACTATCGTTACAGAGGAATAGATATATAGGAAATAAATCCTGAATTTTATGAGATAGAGAGGATGGGATTGCATGAAGAATCTATTAAAGCTTTTATCTTCAGCACTTCTTTTTCATGAATACTGTCACGCAAGGATACTACTGAAAAGTGGACAAAAAGTATTTATTGTCATTGGAATATCTAAGAAAGAAAAAAGCAAGAAGTTCCTAGAAGATTATTTTGTGAACAGTGAAGACTACACACAAACAGATACCCTATATACTATCCCGATTTATAGACATAGAAGTATTTCAAAAATTAAGTCAAGTGGTATAGCGGATGTCGATAATCGAAAATTACTTGATGACAAACTTATTGTCAAGGCACTAAAAGCCCCTATGAAAATAGGGATGACAATGCTTATTATTTGTATGGTACCAGCTATATTTTTAGGTTGTGTTGCAATACAATCACTTAGTTATTTACTTTTATTATCTGCTGCTTTGTTTACCTATTTCTCTATTTTTGGTTTGTGGGTATCTGCTGGTAGCGCCAGGGATCGTTACTATATAAGGAATTTAAAAGAGTACAAATATAAGAAAAATGGTTAAATCCATAGAAGTTCGCTTTAAACAGGAATGGAGTGAAAACGTGGCTGGTAAAAGCATTTATGTTACTGAAAAAAAACTTGAGATGATAGAAAAATAAGAAGGTGCGATAGATGGATTGGAAAACGTTATTAACAAGTACTGTGATCAGCGCTGCACTCACTGGTGTCGTAGGAATTCTGATAAAAGGTCATCTTGATCGAAAACTTGAAAAGGATAAACAAAGGTTTGAAAAAGAGAAAATGATTAACTTAGCTGAGACTCAAAAGGATATTGAGTTCTTAAAATCAGAGGTTGGACAATTAAATACTCTCAAACAAAAGAATCTTGAGTATTATCACTCAATGCATCAGTTTGCTCAGAGCAAAAGAGTGGAGGCAATTGAAAGCATATGGAATGAATATCTTGATCTTAGAAGATTCATATCACCCATATTAAACTTTTATTGTGTTCTAGTTCCCTCAGAATACTTGACTGTTATTGATGAAATTGAAACGAAAAATACTTTTGATCTTAATTCTTTGAATGAACGAGAACTTCCGAGGAGTTTGGACACTATTCAATTGCTATTTAATCTTGAAACAAGACGACCATTTATTGGTGAGCTATTATATTACAAATTCAGGTCGAGTGTCATTATTTTGGTGAGACTTAGGTTGAAGTTTTCTGACATGATTAAGAAAAAAGAAATTTACTTATGGCATGAAGATAATCTTTTACTCGATCACATACAGATTGTATTTAGCAGCGATACAATTAAACAAATCCCATTTAATATTAATAATCCTGCAAGTCTTATCTCGACAATGAGTATGATTGAACTTGAATTGAATAGAGCAATTGGAAGTATTGTATCAGGTGAAGTTAGTGCAGATTTAAGCCTTGAAAGGGTTAAAAAAATTAATCAAGGCTTCCTATAAAATGACGATTTGAATTGGTGTAATATTTATGAACAAATCCAATGTGTTTGTTAACTTCTGTGCTGTAATAATATTATAGTCTGAAGGAGCAGGAAAAACTTTCCTTTATGTCGAAAGATGTAGGACTAAGGGAGGAATGATTGGCAAATGAATGTAATTGGTATTAGGGTAGCACCACAAGTAATACATTATACAATTATTGAACAAAATTCTGAAGGATGTATGTACAATTCAAATAAAATAATAATTCCAAAGTCTCTTGATGTTCCAGAAATGTTGGCTTATATCAGAACTTCGTTATTTTCAGTCTTAACTGAGTTTAACATAGAGCAAGCAGGAATAAGGATTACTGAATCAATCTCGCTGAATGTTAGCATTACAAGAATATATCTTGAGGGCGTCATTCAAGAACTTCTAGCAAATTGCAACGTCTCTAAATACTATCTTGCTAACATTAAAAAATTGTCTATTTTACTAGGAGTAGAAATAAACACTGTAACAGGCTTCATAGCAGGTGAAAATAATTTTCTAGAAGTAGAAAAAACTCCTAAGTCACATATAGAAATTAGAGAAAGCATCTTGACTGCGTTTGCAGCTCTAGAGTTATGAGGTATAAATTATGTTCATTGTGACTGAATTAACATTTCAAATTTTAGATGAGATAGGTGGAGAAGGTTTGAATTCTAAAGCCTTTCTTGCTCATGATCCTCAATTAGATGCTCAAATAGTGGTTAAGAGGATAGATAAAACTGATTTTACAAGACAGGATGATTACTTTAAAGAGGCTAGGATACTATATAACTCAGAACATCCAAATGTGATGCCAGTTCAATACGCCTGCCAAAAAGATGATTATATATATCTGTCAATGCCTTTTTATAAAAATGGCTCTCTAAATTCGTTAATGAATACAAGATTTTTGACTGTTAGAGAAATCATTAAATATTCTTTGGACTTTTTAGGTGGTCTTCATTATGTTCATACTAAAAGATTAATACATTTTGACGTAAAACCTACGAATATAATTATTAACAATTCCAATAAAGCAATATTGACTGATTTTGGACTTTCAAACTATGCAGATATATACGGTTTTGCTAATTGTGAAAAAGTATATCCAACACATTGGGTGCCAGAATCATTTTTAACTAATAAATTAACTTCCCTTTACGATGTATATCAGTGCGGTTTAACTTTGTACAGAATGTGTAATGGTAATGAGGATTTTCATAATCAAGCTACTGTTGTTAACAACTCTGATTTCATTACAAATGGTGTGTTTCCAGACAGGAAGAAATTTCTGCCCCATATTCCTAAGAAATTAAAGAAGTGTATAAAGAAATCACTTGAAGTTAACCCTGATGACAGATACCAAACAATATTGGATATAATGAATGAAATTAGTGAAATAAATGAGAATCTAGACGTTCAGTATAGTGTAGATAACGGAAATGAATTATGGTCACTTGACAAAGGTAAGACAATAAAAAATCTCCATCTGTTACCCGATAGCAACTCATTGTTTAAAATTGAGGGATATACTTACAGTAAAGCAGCAGGAAGACAGACTCGAATTAACGAATATTTTGTTGACTCCTTGAATAAAGATCAAGCGTATAAAAAAGTCGAAGTGTTTTTAAAGAGCCTATAGCGATCATATGTTCTGCTGTGTTATAATTTGAATAAAGGGGGAGGCTGATTTTAAATGAAAAAGTTCATTATTAATAAAGGACTCACTCGGCAAAAATTAGCAAACCCTTTTATCCTTGACACAATGCAGGATCGACTAAAGAATGCCTCAGCAATTGATTTAAGAGATAATTTCACACTAACCAGACTAACTGATGGATATGATAAAATTGAACCGATAGATCGTAATAAAAAGTTCTAGTTTTTTTCAAAAAGTCACTCTCCAGCAGAGTGGCTTTTTTGTTGTTATTGAATAGGTTGGATGAAGTAACTGTTACTATTTTTTTAGCTTTTATTCTTCTTCATTTGAAAAATAGAAAGATAACGTAAAGTTAATTTGAGAGCGTATTTAAAAGAAGGACATAAAATGAAAATCAGCTTCGATTAAAAAACATACAAAACGCTTCTTATCAGATTATCTTCAACAGTTCCAAAAGCGATGGTTTGTGAGACATCTTGATGAGACACTCAAAAGTTTAAAGATAATACGTTTCTCAGAACGAATTTGTATCAAAACTCATATCACAATCTATGTATCTTTAAATACCGTTTAATGGTACAATTATCCTACATTGTTATATGTGGGAGATGATATAGTGATTATTGGGTATGCGAGGGTGTCAACAGCAGATCAGACATTGGACTTACAGATTGACGCTTTGAATAAATATGGAGTCAAGAAGATATTTCAGGAGAAAGCAAGCGGAGCTAAGGACAATAGAGAACAGTTGCAAATTGTTTTGGATATACTTAGTGAAGGGGATACGCTTGTAGTTTATAAATTGGACAGATTGGCACGTTCTACAATTAAATTAATTCAGGTGCTTGATGATATTCAAGCCAAAGGCGCTCATCTAGTTTCTGTTAATGATAATATTGATACTACTACGGCAGCAGGGAAAGCATTATTTGGAATGCTTGCTGTATTTGCGGAATTTGAACGTAATATTATTATTGAACGTACGCAGGCCGGTTTAAAGGCAGCCAGGGCGCGTGGTCGTAAGGGAGGTAGACCTTTGAGCGACCAGACTAAGGTTGCTAAAGCATTAAAACTATACGATGCAGCATCACATACAGCAAAGGAAATAGAGGAATTAACAGGTGTCAAAAGGGCCACATTGTACAGAGCAATTAACAAACGTAAAGAAGTAGTGGGAAGCTAAATCTAGTTAATTCATTGCTTTATCGTCTTCAATGGATCTGCCAATTTAAGTGATGTTAAACAGCATTATTGAGATAATCTAATTAAAGAAGTTGATTATGATACATATTCTGAGGTAGAGGAATAGTCAATTCAATTGTTGCCATGCTTAAACACAGAGCATGGCTTTTTCTATACAATCATCACGCATAAAGCTTTTTTGATAGTCAAAGTAATAACTTAGATATAAAATGGAATTAGTTGTTAATGATTCTATTATGGGATGAGTTTTAGAAAAATCGATTAGTGTGTTTGGCTTAGAAAAACAGTATTCAGTTCCTCAGTGATTCCTTATATACCTAGAGAAACCTTAATTTTTAATAGTAAAGCACCATCTAGACCAGTTGCTTTCTCCGCATTTATCAAAATGTCTGACTAGCATTCTCAAATTATTTGAACAGTTGGTTAGCTGCATGAAGCATTGATAAAACTCCACTTTTAAAAGACATGTGTCTCTAGGATAGGGGGGCGGTGGTTTCTACCTTTCAGATCAAAAGCTGTTTCATATTAGGGGGTAGCACATCTGAAACTCGAATATTTGATATTTTAAAAGCTGCTTGCAAAAAAAGCCATTACTCCAACAGTGAGTAATAGCTTCTTTTTTGTTAAGTTACAAGATCATGTAACTTAGCTGTTTTCTATATTTTATTTTGGCTCTTCGCCACTAGCAATTATTTAGGCTGAAATGACTGCTTTACACTTCCAGAAAACCTATGAAAACCCGGTATAAAAGGGGCAAAGGGAGCCCCGTCGCTAGAGTATTGGTTT
>NZ_JBXCIW010000042.1:0-11816 GCF_056786335.1 Paenibacillus sp. Y280 | reverse complement strand
ATAGAGCTTCTTTAGTTTTTCATTTTCTCTTTCAAGCTGTGCATAATCTTCTGCAGTAGGAACAAACTTTGCTTGCTTGATGCTGTTCCCGTCCAACTGATCCAGATCCTTACGGTTTAACTCTCTAGCCCATCTGAGAACCATCTTAGGATCAAGCTCATGTTGACGCGCTACCGCTGTCATATTGCCAATCTCTTTGCCCTTAACAACAACCATTTTCTTAAAGTTTAAGTCGTACTGTTTCTTCGTCATATTGTGTTCCCCTCCGCTTGATTTCATTGTATCTAAGTAAGGGGTGTACTGTCCAAGTCTAAATAGGGGCTAAATAGAATGTTACTTCGAGTGCCGTAAGAACACATATGCGCCTACAGCCCCCAATCGAGCGACTGCAGACTACTTTCCAGCTCTTTAAGAACCTATAGGTTCTTAAAGCCACCTTAATATGTTACTTTGAGACCTGTAAGAACACATATGCGCTTAAAGCTCCCAATCGAGCGAATGCAGACTACTTTCTAGCTCTTTAAGAACCTATAGGTTCTTAATGCCACCATAAAATATTACTTTGAGACCTGTAAGAACACATATGCGCTTACAGCTACCAATCGGGTGACTGCAGACTACTTTCTAGCTCTTCAAGAACCTATTCAGAGCTGTAAACAAACCCTTCCGCTTACAAAAACAGCGCTGCGCTTCTGCTGAAGCCAGCGCCGAAATGCCCTATACCGTCGTGACCGAAATTTGCTTTTCCTTGAGCTGCAACAACAGCTCAGCCGATAAGCGCCTGTCGGTAATAATCGTATCGATATCGCTCAATTCAGCGACATGCGTAAACGCTTGGACGCCGAATTTGCTGGAATCGGCGAGCAGGATCACCTGATCCGCCATGCCGACCATTTTGTGCTTGATGCGCGCCTGCAGCTCATTCGATTCGCTGACGCCTCGCTCCAGATGGACGCCTTTGCACGAGAAAAACGCTTTATCTACATGATACGCATCGAGAGAACGCTCTGCCAATGGCCCGACATAGGACAAGGAACGCGAGGCCAAAATGCCGCCAGTAGAAATCACCTCGATCTTCTCCTTGCTGCTCAGCTCCATTGCTACTTTAATGGAATTGGTAAGCACCGTCAGCGGAATATCCGGCATGCTTGCCGCCATATACCAAGCTGTGGAGCTGGCATCAAGCAGAATGCGATCCTTTGGCTGAATCAACCCAATCGCTTCCACTGCGATACGCTTCTTCTCTTCCGCATGCGTGATCTCCCGCTCGAAATACGGAATTTCCGGCTGCTGATCCTTTACGCTAACCGCACCGCCATGGGAGCGGCGCAAACGTCCGGCTTGCTCCAAGCGGTCAAGGTCGCGCCGAATCGTTTCTTCGGTCACCTGACATAGCTCGCTCAGTTCCGTTACACGGATGCTGCCCCTCTCATTTACCAGCTGTACAATTTTATCGTATCGTTCCTGGACTAGCATAGCGTACCTCTTTCTGTCTTATATTTGAATTACCGTTTAGGCGATTCCCGTTTTTTCTTTAAAAGCGACATAGGCATTCTCCCAAGCCTCACGCTGCTCCGGCTCATACACTTCAACCGGGAAGGACTCTCGAATAACTTTGCGCGCTTCCCAAATATCAGCAAGCTCGCCGCTGGCAATCCATTGCACGATCATGTTGCCAATCGCACTGCCTTCCACAGGTCCAGCCCATACGGGCTTGCCGATCGCATTTGCTGTCCATTTGCAAAGCAGCGTATTCTGAATGCCGCCGCCAACCATATGAAGACCGCTGAAGGTTTGGCCTGACAGCCTCTCCGTCAGCTCAAGCACATACCGGTATTTGAGCGCTAGACTCTCCAAGATACAGCGGACGATTGCTCCCTTATCCTCTGGTGGCATTTGCCCTGTGCGCAAACAATATTCCGCTATTCTTGCCGGCATATCGCCTGGGTGAAGAAATAACGGATCATCCGGATCGATGAATACAGCAAGCGGCTTCGCTTCATTAGCCAGCTTAACTAATTCGGGGAAAGTGTAAGTAATTCCTGCACGTTCCCATGAACGTCTACACTCCTGCAAAATCCATAAGCCCATAATGTTCTTCAGCAAGCGATACGTGCCGTAAACGCCGCCTTCATTCGTGAAATTAAGCTGCTGAGCCAGCTCATTAATAACAGGCTTTTGCACCTCAGTCCCCATGAGAGACCATGTGCCGCAGCTTAAGTAAGCAAACGAGCGATCTAGCGCAGGTACAGCTGCAACCGCTGATCCTGTATCATGCTCTGCGACTGCATAGACGGGAACGGACTCGACGACCAGCTCCTCGCAGACAGATTGCCGCAAGCTGCCAACTCGCGCGCCTGGCTGTACGACCGTGCCGAATAAGTCCGGTGAGATGCCGATCGCGCGAATCAGCGATTCATCCCAACTGCCGGATACCGGATTATACAGCTGAGTCGTCGTCGCATTGGAAAATTCATTGAACATTTCGCCAGTCAAGAAATAGCGGAGCAAATCCGGTATCATCAGAAAATGCTTCGCATCGCGCAATAACGGCGAATCGGCTTTCTTCAAGGCCGCAAGCTGATAAATCGTATTAAAAGGCAAAAACTGAATGCCTGTCTTCTCAAAAATGCCAGATGCCGTCAGCTCTAAGGCAACCTCTTCCATAACGCCATCCGTATGATGATCGCGATAATGATAAGGATTGCCAAGCAGCTCTCCATTGCTCCCGATCAAGCCAAAATCGACTGCCCAGGAATCGATCGCGATGCTATCCAGCTTAATGCCGCGATGCTTCGCCATAAACAGACCTTGCTTGAGCTCATGCAGGAGCCGCAAAATATCCCACTGCAGCCGGTCGCCGACCTGCACCGGGTCATTCGAGAAACGGTGCAGCTCTTCAACCTCGATCTTGCCGTTATTCAGCCTTCCGAGCAGTGCTCTTCCGCTGCTCGCCCCGAGATCATAAGCGAGGATGGTCACCAGCTGGCACCGCCCTTGCCTCTCACCATTATGTCTTTGCCGTAGCTGCTGCTAAGATAAGCTTTCATCGGATCAAGCGGCAGCCCTTGCTCTTCGCGAATTGCGTGCAATAGCGGCGTTACATCAAATTCGAATGCGCGGCGAACAGCATCCTCAGCGCCTAAAACATCATTGCGCTCAGCAGCCTCGTTTACTTCGTCATGGTTGATAAGCAGCGCCTTCGCAAATTGGGTTTGCACATTCAGAACGGAACGCAGCATAGCCGGAATTTTTTGCTCGATATTATGTGATTGGTCAATCATATAAGCGATATTTTCCACATTGCTGCGAATGGCAGCATCCGAATCGCTAGCACCATTTAGAATCTGATAGAATATCAAAAATAGCTCATATGGATTCACCGAGCCGACAATCAGATCGTCATCGGCATATTTGCGGCTGTTGAAATGGAAGCCTCCGAGGCGTTTCTCGTCGATCAAATAAGCGACGATATGCTCGATATTGGCGCCTGGCAAGTGATGCCCCGTATCCACAAGCACCTCTGCTTGCGGCCCCAGCTTTTGCGCCAAATTGAAAGCCATCCCCCAATCCGCCAGATCGGTATGATAAAACGCAGGCTCGAAGCATTTGTATTCAATAAGCATACGCATGTTAGGCGTCATCGCAGTGTACATTTCGGTCAAAGCTTCCTGCATCCAGCCTTTGCGCTTGCGGATATGGCCTTGGCCTGGATAATTTGTCCCGTCGGCGAACCATAGGCTAATATCGCGCGAGCCGGTTTCTTTGGCAATATCAACGCATTCCAGCAAATGATCGGTTGCTTTCCGGCGTATAGCGGCATCCGAATTCGTAACGCTTCCGAGCATATAATCCTCATCCTGGAACAGGTTCGGATTGACCGCTCCAATCGCTAGCCCCAGCCCCTCTGCATGGCTTCTTAGCTTGCTGTAATCGTCAACCTTGTCCCAAGGGATGTGAATCGCAACCGATGGTGCAAGACCCGTCAAGTTATGCACCTGCGCAGCATCCTCGAATTTCTCGAACGGATTGCGAGGAACGCCTTCCTTCTGGAACACCTTAAAGCGCGTACCGGAATCGCCGTAGCCCCATGACGGAGTCTCGATTTTGAGCGCTTTCAATTTCGCTTTCACTTCATCTATATGAATGCCTCTAGCTTGCTGCTGTTCCTCAAATAACCTATAAGCTTTGTCGGACATTTTGAAACACCCTTTCACATCTATAGTCATTATTTCATTGGAAAAGCCATCGTAGACATTAGTGTGTTCTCAGCTTGTGTAGAGTCCAAGCGGCTGTATTGTACGATGATCGGAATATCGCTCTGCACCTCGATGGCGTAAGGAACGCCGATTGGAATCGACGCCCCCTCCTTCTTCAATGAGCTTGTGCGGATATGATTCGTGCGTCTGCCTTTTACAACAACCACAATATCTTCAATCGGCTCGCGATCCTCAAAAAATATGGTTATTCGAATCATTGCTTCTTCCGAGGAACAGTTCAGGACGCATATTGATTCATGGCTGGTAAGTGCTCCCGTGCTTTCTGGCGGAATATACCCATCGGGAATATACCAAGACTTTTCTCCTCGCGCTTGAAACATATCGCATCAAACCTCCTATCGAGTGAATGCTGCAGGTACGCCGCCGTCAATGGTCAGCATACAGCCTGTCGTTTTATCTGCTTTGGACGATGCGAAGAACGCAATGCCCTCAGCAATGTCGCGCGGATAAATGTTGACGAGCAGCGTTGTGCGCTTGCGGTAATATTCTTCCAGCTGATCCGGCTCAATGCCGTATGCCGCTGCACGCTCATTGCGCCAGCTGCCATTCCAAATCGCCGAGCCCTGCAAAATCGCATCCGGCAAAATCGTGTTCACTCGGATCCCGAACTCGCCGCCTTCAGCTGCGATACAGCGCGCCAAATGGGCTTCCAGCGCTTTGGCAGAGCTATAAGCGGATGCATTTTTGCCCGCGTACACTGAGTTTTTCGACCCAATGAACACCATGTTTCCGCCAATGCTTTGCTGCTTCATCAATTTGAAAGCTTCGCGCGCTACCAAGAAGTAGCCAGTCCCGAGCACGTTTATGTTCAGGTTCCATTCCTTAAGCGAAGTCTCATCGAACGGGCTGGAAGTCGCAAGGCCCGCGTTGTTGACGATAATGTCTACGCCGCCGTATGCAAGCGCAGTCTCCGCGTAAGCTGCTACAACCTGCTCCTCGCTCGTTACATCCATTTTAACTGCAGTCGCACGGTGATCGCCGTATTTCTCGTTAATTTCAGCGGCAACCTTCTGCGCGCCTTCAAGATTAAGATCTGCAAGCACGACATGCGCGCCTTCCGATACAAGGCGGCGAGCCGTTTCGCTGCCGATACCGCCAGCGCCGCCCGTAATGAAGGCAACCTTGCGCGAAAATTCGGTTTCTGCGGGAGCAAGCGACAATTTGTAAAGCTCAAGCGGCCAGTATTCCACGTTATACGATTCGTTCTCGCTAAGCGATACGAAATCGCCGAGCGCTGTTGCGCCGCGCATAACCGCGATCGCGCGGTGATAAAGCGCGCCGCTAACCTGCGCCATCGCCCAGCTTTTGCCCGTATTGATCATGCCGATGCCTGGAATAAGAATGACGCGCGGCGCTGCTTCGAACATAACGTCGCCTTCGTTTTTGTTGCGTTCGAAGTAAGCTTTATATTGTTCTTTATAGGCTGCGATTCCATCTGACAATTTCGTTTTCAAGCCGTCGATATCCTCTGAATTAGGCGTCCAGTCTATGAATAATGGAACGACCTTCGTGTGTACCAGATGATCCGGGCAAGCAGCGCCAACCTGGGACAATAGCGGTGAATCCTGTCCACTTGCGAAAGCAAGCACATCCGCCTCATCATCAAAGGTCAAAATCATTTTTTTCGCATCGCTAACCGCGCCGCGAATCGTTGGCATCACTTGTGCGGCAACGCTTCTGCGCACATCCGCTTCAAGTACTTCGTATTTCACGCCGCCGAACAGCGACGCCTCGTCAAAGCGGAATTCAATGAACGCTTCCGCTTCGGAAATGATTTTGATCGTTTGCGCGTAGCATTCCTCGCTCGTCTCGCCCCATGTTACAAGGCCGTGCTTTTCCATAAGCACAAGCTCCGCATTCGGGTTAGCCAGAACGCCTTCGGCAATCATTTTCGACAGGTTGAAGCCAGGACGAACATAAGGAACCCATACGAAGCGGTCGCCGAAAATTTCTTTTGCAAGCGCCTTGCCGTTATCCGCACAGCACAAGCTAATAATAGAATCCGGGTGTGTATGATCCACATGCTTAAAAGGAAGAAATGCATGCAGCAGCGTTTCGATAGACGCGCGCGGGTGCTTTGAATCGATCATACAGTTGACAAGGTAAGCAACCATCTCTTCATCAGGCATTTCGGAGCGCTCAAACAATGGACGAATATCATCCATGCGCAGGCCGGTAAAGTTGCCCGCCTTCATCGAAGCCAAATCCGAGCCGCTGCCCTTCACGTACATGACCTCGACATCACGGCCGCGGAAGTCTTTTACGATCGTTTTGCTTGACGTGTTGCCACCACCGTAATTGCATACCCGGCGATCTGCGCCAATAATGTTGGAGCGATAAACGAGCTCAGCTAATCCGCCTTCAAGCTGCGATGCTTTTTCATTTTCCCATAAGCTTTGTACCATAAATATACCTCCGAATGATGTTTTGTATTTGTTTGAATTGATTTTAACATATTTGTTTGTTTTTGAATATATAATTTTCAAACATAAACGGAAATATAGAAGATATATAAACAGAAGCAATAAAGAAGCAAAACAGAAACAAAAAAGATATAAAAACACAAAAAAAGACCAGCCTTGAAACCAACTGATCTCACCATGCATGCGGCGATTCATTCCTTTCTTTCTGAATACTGCTGGACAAACCTTTACCTTATGATGCTACTTATGCTCTTCCTCTTCTATTAAAGAAAGACATAGTTACTGCTGGAATTTGTGCATATAGAACTACACACTCTTAACTACATTACAGCTAACTCGCATTCACCTCATAAGAGGCTCTTTCTAATGCATTTCTGCAATGTAGCCGCTCCTTTCGTCCTCGATGTAAGGTTTCTATTTCATTTAGTGCAACGTAAGACGGAGCTTTCCTTCACCGTTAGACGTAAAACAAGCGAAAGCTGATCGAACACTCGATCGACTGAATGACCAAAAGACAAATAAAAAAAGCCCCGCAAGGTCACATTAGACCTATAGGCGCCCTTAAACTGCTGCTACTGACAGCGCAAGTCATCCCTTGCCTTACTGCTAATGACAGCGCAGCGTCATTTCAATATCTTGATTGTAATTGCCGAAGCCTTTGCCAAACAGTGTGACGCCGCCGCAGTTTTTAGCTGTCGCGCTGCATGAAATGCGGAACAAAATTTCTTTGTCATAAGCCAGCATTAGCTGATCGATCGTGACATTCGAAACTTGGATGCCATCAATGAAGGAGCCTTGAGCGTTAACGCGGATCGTCTTGATCAGGCCATGCTGAATATTTTTGTGCCACCATTCTGGCGTGTACAGGCCTCGCGTGCTGCCAAAATCTCCGGGATACGTCCATGTGCCAATACCGACGCCATTTAACGAAAAGGCAATATCAGACGGCAGATGATTCACGCTGCAAGGTGTTTCAGAGCAAATTTCCATCGATATTTCCAGCGATTCCGGCGTTTCATTATTGACCATATAATTCGGAATACGATATTCCACGTAGCCTGAGCCAAACCACAGCACCTTGGCATGGACATGCTCTGGATCGGCAAAATATCGCGGATCATCACACATTCCGATCATTTGGGTATCGTTTGCAAGACCGCAGGTTGGCTTGATCTGACAGGATGAATAATGGCCAACCGGAATCGACACGATATACCGTTTCGATTCATCCACAACCGGCGCTCCTTTAAATAGGAGCATGGCTTGTGTAAGCTGCAAATGACAGATCTTTTGCATGCCTCGTTTTCCCGGCAAACTCTCGCACCGTACAATACCGACTTCCTCCATCATATGAATATGCCGCGTTACTATAGGAGACTTTATATCTAGCGCTTCGGACAAGCTTTTTATATTCATTGGCTGCACGCTGAGCAATTCAATCATTTTAACCCGCGTATGAGATGAAAAGCATTCAAGAAACTTCATATTGCGACTGCTGACTTCGACTTCCATTCCCGCTTCCCCTTTGCTCTATCTACTGCCCCCATTATATAACTTAAAAGTTATCCTTTCAATGCATTAATGTAAAAAAACTTGACATTTATTTTCAATATCACTAAAATAGACGGCGTATACATAACTTTGAAGATGTTTAGTTGCTTTTCTGGTTATCCAAACACCCTTAGGAGGTAAGTCATGAATTCATTTCAATTTGTAAATCCAACTCACATCGTATTCGGCGAAGGCACGGCGAATCAAGTAGGTAAGCTAGCCTCCAAATACGGTAAAACGATTCTTCTCGTTTACGGCTCAGGCAGCATAAAGAAAACTGGCTTGTACGACAACACGTTCAGCCTACTTAACGAAGCTGGCATCAAGGTACACGAGCTTTCAAATATTGAACCAAATCCTCGCCTATCCACAGTAAACAAAGGAATCGATATTTGCCGCACAGAAGGTGTGGATTTCATTCTTGCCGTTGGCGGAGGAAGCGTGATCGATGCTGCCAAAGCAATTGCTGCGGGCGTTCTTTATGAAGGTGATGTATGGGATTTCTTCACAAACAAAGCTGTAATCGAAAAAGCGCTTCCGCTTGGTACGATCCTTACGCTTGCTGCAACCGGCTCTGAAATGAACGGCTCCTCCGTTGTAACGAACTGGGAAGAAAACCTGAAGCGCGCCTTTACCAGCCCTTATGCGTATCCTAAATTTTCGATTCTTGATCCAACGCTTACCTTTACGGTACCTCGCAATCATACGGTTAACGGCGCTGTTGACATTATGTCGCATGTATTCGAGCAATATTTCAGCTTAACTGAAAACACGCCGCTGCAGGAGCGCTTCTGCGAATCCATTTTGCAAACGGTTATCGAAAATGTAGAGATTGCGCTTGAAAATCCGGAGGATGCTGCCGCTCGCGCCAACCTGATGTGGTGCGGCACGATGGCACTCAACGGCGGACTTATTAGCGTTGGCATGACCAACGATTGGGCTTCGCATGGCATTGAGCATGAAGTAAGCGCGATCTACGATATCCCGCATGGCGCTGGCCTAGCTGTAATTTTCCCGAACTGGATGAAATATGTGCATGAAGCGCGCATTGATCGTTTCGTCCAATATGCAACACGCGTATGGGGCGTTAATCCGGAAGGCAAAACAGATCAGGAAATTGCTCTTGAAGGCATTCAAGCGACACGTGATTTCTTCACACGCATTGGCGCTGAGTCACGTCTTGCCGACTTCGAGATCGAAAGCGACAAGCTTGACCGCATGGCAGAGGAAGCCGTTCGTTACGGCGCTATCGGCTCTTTCAAGCGTTTGGAGAAACAGGATGTTAAAGCCATTTTAGAATTATCACTATAATTTGGAGGTCGTTTGCACATGACAAATGCACGTATCGAATCCACCGCTTTAAGTAATGGCGTTAAGATGCCATGGTTCGGCCTTGGCGTATGGAAGGTAAAAGATGACGGCGAGGCGGAAAGAACGGTTGCCACTGCGATCGAAGAAGGCTACAGACTGATCGATACGGCAGCAGCTTATAATAATGAAACTGGCGTAGGCGCCGGCATCCGCAACAGCGGCATCGCTCGCGACGAAATTTTCATAACGACAAAAATTTGGAATGCGCATCAAGGATATGAATCCTCGCTTACGGCATTCGAGGACAGCAGACGCAAGCTCGGCATAGAAGTCGTTGATTTGCTCCTTATCCATTGGCCGGTCAAAGATAAATATACCGAAACCTGGCGCGCCCTTGAAAAGCTTTACCGTGACGGATATGTACGCGCCATTGGCGTCAGCAACTTCCAAATCCATCACTTGCAGGATGTTATCGCCTCCGGCGAGGTTGTACCAATGGTCAATCAAGTGGAATATCATCCGCTTCTAACGCAGCAGAAGCTTCACGCTTTCGCGAAGAGCAACAACATTCAGCTGATGGCTTGGAGCCCGCTTATGCAAGGCAATCTCGATCAGAGCGTCCTCGCAGACATTGGCGCCAAATACGGCAAATCGCCTGCTCAGATCGTGCTTCGCTGGGATCTTCAGAACGAGGTTGTTACGATTCCAAAATCGATTAATCCGGTTCGCTTGAAGGAAAATGCGGATATTTTCGACTTTGCTCTAACAGCTGAGGAAGTGGCTCAAATCAGCGCGCTTAACCGAGATCACCGTTTTGGCCCGGACCCAGACAACTTCAATTTCTAAAAAACTAAAAGGCAGCGGCAGCCTTGAGCATGGAACTCAACTCATGTTCAAGGATGACCGCTGCTTTTTCATTAGAAAAGCAAGTAATGAGTATCCACATCGAATCCAATAAGAGAATCTTTAGAGCACTATCGCCCACTATTGTAAAACGGCTCCGCCCCATTGAATGGGACGGAGCCTTTTATGTAAGCAGAAACTAAAGCGAATTGTAAGCGCGAAGCAGCGTGTAGCGGTTCGGCCTTACATGATGAGCTTCCACCAGGCTGCGCATAAGCAGCTCCTCATCGACGCCAAGCTCCTCTGTCGTAGACGGCCCGCCAACCTGCCTTAGCCATCCGCGAATCATTCCTTCCCTGGGAAGAGCAGCAATCGCCTCTCGAATTCTCTCGGGGTTAGCTGTGAAAGCTAGCCCAGACTCTTCTGCCGAAAGACGGTGATAGAGCTTGGAAATTTCTGCGCAAGCCACGCCAACCTTCGCGCCGTGCAGCAGTTGTCTTTTGCCGAGACGAATATATTCCATTTCCCAGAAATGCGACAGATGATGCTCCGCGCCTGACGCCGAATGCGACTGGCCGAACAGCAGCATCGCAAGTCCCGACTCTATCAACGCTTCAATTAGTATGCGAATGCCCTCGGGATCGCGGCGTGCAATAAGGCCGATATGCTCCACGCATTTGGTCAGCGCGATCCGAGTAATTTCGGCTACCTCCTCGGAATACGGCTCGCCTCCCTCCGATGCTCCGAAGCTCCAGTCGAGAAGCGACGTATATTTGCCAAGCATATCGCCAAAGCCGGCTGCTACCATCGCAGCCGGCGCGTTCGCGAGTATGTCCAAATCTGCAAATATCGCATCGGGTCCAATCGCGGCAATCGTCTTCTTCTCGCCGCGAATGATAATTGGAGCGCCCTTGGAATTAAAGCCGTCCACAGACGGTGCTGTCGGTACGGAAACGAAGGGAATGCTAGCCGTATAGGCTGCGTACCTCGAAATATCATGAATGGTTCCCGAGCCTGCCGCGATGACAACCTGCGCCTTTTGCTGCTGAATATCAAGCAGGAGCTGCACGATTGAAGCTTCATCGGCAATCACATCGCACTGGCGATCCGGCTTTAAGCTTGTAACATGAACAGAAATGCCCAGTGCGGCTATGGCTTCCTCCAGCTTTTTGCCTGCAATCTCGTAAGTAATCGCATCCGCCGCAATGATGACCCGGCTATAATGTTGCTCCTTCAAATAGGGAGCTACCTCATGAATCGCTCCCGCGTCAACCAGAAGCGGGTTTATTTCAACCTGAATTACGAAAGCCCAATATAATAAGCACAGGCGGCTACACAATTAGGGAAAACTATCCATTTATAGGATGAGTATTTAGTGATAAGTTGTTTGACGGTGAAATGCAGCTAG
>NZ_JBXCIW010000041.1:0-12546 GCF_056786335.1 Paenibacillus sp. Y280 | reverse complement strand
TTTTTGCAGAAAAATATGATTTATACCAACATTTCTCCCTCACCTCTAAGGTGTCAAAGTTGTAAATCTAAGAATGAGTGAGAAAACAGGAGAAAACATTACTTTATAGTGGGAGGAATAAAAATGAAGGCTGCAAGTACGCTGCTATTAGTTACTGCCATAATTGAAGCTATTTTAGGCTTTCCCGTACTGGGGGGCGCGTTGGTCATATTCTCTGGATACACCCTGTTGTTCGCAGCGCTTGTTCTTCACATCGTGACGCTTGTGTTTTGCTCCCAGCATAATAAACCGATCGTGGGCAGCATTCTTGGTATCGTTACATCGGTACTGGCTTGGATTCCAATTCTCGGCATGATCATGCACCTTACGACGGCCGTATTTCTATTCATTGCTGCATCCAAGAAAGATCAGCACGTCAATCCGCCATACCCGCCCGCTCCGGGCAGCTTCTAATCACCAAAGAGGGCTATCCCACCGTAGAATTTTCTACAGGAGGATAGCCCTCTCTTATGGTTTAAGCACGAGCCTCGCTATTTAACCGGCTAATCATATTCCTTCTCCTGTGTACGCTCAGGATCAATCCCATCGCCATTAGTTCGAGAATGCCGTTTGTTCCGCCATAGGAGACGAATGGCATAGTCATTGCCGTTATGGGCAGAAGGCCCAACGACATGAGTATATTCCATCCGAAATGCATACTTATAACTGAAAATAAACCAACGACAAGGCCTCTGGCGTAAGGATCCTTGAGCATTCTTGCAACGCTAAATGCTTTGCCAATCAGTATTAGCGTTAATACCACTATGCTGAAACCAAACACCCAGCCAAGACTATATATCAAATAGGTGAAAATCATTTCACTTTGAACAAATGGAATCATTGTATTTTTCGCGCCAAATCCTTGTCCCCACATTCCGCCTGATAGTATGGCCTCTATTGATCGATGTGTTACATAGAGCGAGTCATCAGATGCATTTGGGTTCAGGAGGGCAGTGTATCTATTCCATACAGCTTGATAACGAAAAGGACTGAGCTTTAACAACGTTATTCCGATGGCCACTAATGAAGCCAAGCTTACTAAGAACACTTTGTATTTCTTAGCAACATACAGCATCAATATCATTAACCCGAAGCCATAAACGATGAAATCATGAAAGGAGTGAGCTTGGCTATACAAAAACGTAGGTACGAACACATATAAAAGAATCATTTTGCCAAAGTGCAATGACTTTATAATTACCTCTGTCCTCTCCGTCTTCAGGTCCATCAGCATTCCGGCAAAAGCAATCATAAACAAATAAGGAGAAACGCCATAGACATCAAAGGTATGCGCCCCAATCGCTATCCAGCGTTTCATACCATTAATCTCAGTACCGATTACATTACAGGCTGCCATCAGCAATATAGTACCACTGTAGAGATACCATGAGTACTTTCTCCATTTTCGATAATCCATGAAATAAATACCAATGACGAGTAGAACACCTATCGCTGTATACAATACTTTTTTAAGAAAGAATTGAGCTGTACTTTGTTCACTATAAGCAAATTGCATCGCATACATAGCAAGCAGCCCAATGCCAACCATAATCGCAACAATGGCTGCTAGTCCCCACTCCATCACCGGCTTATGAGCCGCATGCAGCTGCTTGCCGATTTGGTCTGGATCACCCATTTGCGCCAGCGCCTGGCGAGTTGCCTCCTCCACTGACAACCCTTCGCCAAGCTTGTCTTCCACCAACTCGTCTAGATGACTCGTAATCTCAAGCTGAATATCAGGATGCACATCTCTAGCTTTCACATGCCCGCACACTTGCTTTATGTATTGATCAACCGACTCTTGCTGAATGCTGTCCTTGCTCATGCATGGCCCTCCCCGATCACACGGTCCACCGTCGTTCGAAACAGCGTCCACTCCTGCTTCTTCTCCTCCAGCTGTCCCTTTCCACGCTCAGTAAGGCGATAATATTTGCGTTTGCGGCCGCCTTCCTCATTCCAATACGATTCCACCAGCTGCTCAACCTCGAGCGTATGCAAAATCGGATAAAGCGTGCCTTCCTTGAAGGTAAATACGCCGCTGGAGCTGCGTTCAATTTCCTTGGTCATTTCATAGCCGTACATTTCCTTACGTTCAAGCAGCGTTAAAATTAAAATAACGGTGCTGCCCTTCATAAGCTCCTTATTAATCTTCATGGCTTCCTCCCCCAATTAGTATCGACTTACTATGCATCGAATATCTATGTATAAAAGTATATACTGGTCTCCTGAAGATTTCAACCTCCCTTAAAGAAAAGATTGTCAATTCATCTATTCGCTGATATATTTATGCATATCCTTCAGCCCCACAAACGTATAAGTACATAAGTTACTTTAATCAGCTGTTCTCATCAAAAGGGAGGCAACAAAATGAATCAACCATTCGGGCTGCATAAAGAAGAAAAAACGTACGGTATGCTCTGCCATCTGCTCGCTTTCAGTGGGATCATCATTCCGTTCGGCAACATCATCGGACCGCTTGTCATCTGGCTTATGAAGAAAGACCAATCCAGCTATGTGGATATGCACGGCAAGGAATCACTTAATTTTCAAATCAGCAATGCCATCTACACCATCATTTCCAGCCTGCTCATTTTTGTACTCATCGGTTTTGTCACCACACCGCTTTTGTTTATTTTCTGGCTTGTATTTACGATCATTGGCTCCATCCGCGCATCCGAAGGGAACGGCTACCGTTACCCGTTGACGATTCGTTTCTTCAAATAAGACAGAAAGGCGCCGGAACCAACAGGTTCCGGCGCCTTTTCTATTTGGGCAGCTGTGAAGCATATTTCTTCCGCAGCGCGTGCAGGAGCAGCCTTAGACTATTTACAGTCCAGTTGTTGGCGCTTGAAACATCTGTGTCAGCTCATCTAGCGTGATGGCGTCTGTCGGAATTTCATTCTTGAAGCTCGGCGCCTTGTTGATATCCGAATAAGTAACGTCATAATGAAGACCAAGCTTCATATTTTGTCCGCTCTCTTTATCGGATGCTTCAACATTGATTTTGCCGGCTTGGTAGGAAAGGTACCCGTCAGAAATTGCAGCTGTTACTTTAAGTGTCTTCGCTTTGACAACATTTTTGAGTGAGTTAACGATATCCGCTTTGTTTGTCTCAAGGTCCGCCTTCATCTTCTCAACGTTAGCCTTCTCCAAGTTCAGCGATTTTAAAGATGCTTCGTTTTTAAGCAGCACGTCAAGCACTTCAGGCAAGACTTGGTTCACAACGGTATCCACCGTTTTCTGGTAATTGCCCTCATTGATTTCAAAAGAAATGATTTGATCCGCTTTTAAACCCTCTGGCAGACCAGCTTCCCCCGCTTTAGGCTCACTAAAGTATGTTTTCTCATCAAAATGCTTCAGCAGCACTTCGCTAATTTCTTTCCCTAGCTTCTGCTGAGTTGCAAGATCAAGCGCACCAGCGGCGCCCTGCTGCTCTGCAAGCTCCTTGAGATCAATTTTGATGAACTTGTCTGTCACCGTCTCCGGCAGAGGCAGCATCGGAATTTGCGGTATTTTTACATACAGCATTTCTTCTGTCAAAATCATCGGTACCGTCAGCTTCATTTCCATGTCGCCCGGCAGCACGATCTCCATATTCATATCCGTACGCAGCGGCTTCTTCTGGTAAACAGCATCCACTGTTATCGTCGCATCTTTAATCATGCCGACGATCGCTGCTGTGGCTGCTGCGTCGCCTTGCAGCGCTGCATCCTGCGGAATTTCCAGCTCATCTAAACCAAAGGACATTTTAACTGCATATGAGTCCGCCTCTGTAATCTTTGCCATAGCCGTTTGCAACGCTTCCTTCGGT
Source organism: Paenibacillus sp. Y280 (assembly GCF_056786335.1). Lineage (NCBI taxonomy): Bacteria > Bacillati > Bacillota > Bacilli > Caryophanales > Paenibacillaceae > Paenibacillus > Paenibacillus sp. Y280. Next base: position 8,696 of record NZ_JBXCIW010000041.1, on the reverse strand, counting down.
GGCTTACCCGAGCTGCAGCCTGCGATCACAACCAAAATAACGGCTAACAAGAGAACCGCTATTTTCTGTACCTTTTTCATTTAAAAATTTCCTCCCCTATCTTTTTATAAGCACCTCCATTCTATACTATAAAAGCCCCTTTTAGAAGTTATCTCCAAAAAATCCCGTTTCAGCATGCTGAAACGGGACATTTGATCTATTCATCTTTGACTGATTCTGATTTACCCCTGCGGGTTATTATGGCTCACATGATTATGCTGCTTCGTTTTCTTAGAGCCGGATAATGGCTCCTGCTGCCCGCCGTTATCGCGGTTTGCCTTATTGTTGCCTTGCGGATTGCTATCCGGCACAGGCATGCTGTCTGGCTTAGACATTATAGAATCACTCCTTCAAGTCAACTCTTTTGATGCTCCATATTCGCAGGCTGATCATGATTCAACGCATCCTGATGACGCCTGTCGTTCTTATCCTGCTGCAGCTGCTGTGCCTGATGGCTGTTGACCGGCTCTACTTCTAGAGCATCCACGACATTCGATAAGTTTTTATCGGCGGTTCCTTTTGCTTTCGTCATAAGTGATGGTCTCCTCTATGCATGCGTCAAGCGTTGCAGCGCTTGTGCACATTCATGCAAATGTCTGGTGTAATCCAGTATAAGCTCTTGAATGACGTCCCCACGTTCATCGACATTGATCTTATCCTTCTCTACGTCAATAAACGCGACCTTCACTTCGCGGCTGTCTACATAAGTAACTTTAAAATCAAGCGAATACATTTGATGGCCAGCCGTATCGATCGTTATGCGCAGCGATTTCGAATCGGCTTCATCCGGCAGCACCTTGCAGCGATCAGCACTATTTAGCGTCTCCGGCAAGGTTTGCCGCCAAGCATCTGCTAAGTTTTCCTGATTCATTTGCAGCTCATCTGATTTGCCCATTAATTAAAGCACCTCCACACCGTATAACATGCGAATCGCGACTTCATTTTATACGGGGAGTTAACGTACAAAAAAAGCCCAAACGCTGAGCGTCTGGGCTTGTTCATATGCAGCTAAGAAAAATATGGAGGAGAGAGTGGGACTCGAACCCACGTGAGCTTGCGCTCTAACAGTTTTCAAGACTGCCCCGTTATGACCGCTTCGGTATCTCTCCATCATTCAATTGTCACAAGAAATATTGTACCACAGGCCAAAATAAAGATGCAACTATATTTTGGCCATATGGCAAAAATATTTTTTTAAAGCTTAGCAGCCTCGATCGAGCTGATACCGCCCATATACGGACGCAGTACTTCTGGAATCGTTACCGATCCGTTTGCTTGCTGGAAATTTTCGATGATCGCCGCAAAAGTACGACCGATGGCAAGGCCCGATCCGTTTAGCGTATGCACGAACTCCGGCTTGCTCTTCAAGTCTCTGCGGAAACGGATGCCGGCACGGCGCGCTTGAAAATCCTCCACATTCGAGCATGACGAAATTTCACGGTACGTACCCGCGCTTGGCAGCCACACCTCAAGGTCATACGTTTTGGCCGCTGTGAAGCCCATATCGCCCGTACAAAGCGTCAGAACACGATACGGCAATCCTAACAGCTGCAGCACCTTCTCGGCGTTAGCGGTCATTTTCTCAAGCTCATCATAGGAATCCTCTGGCTTCGTCAATTTGATCAGCTCAACCTTATTGAACTGATGCTGACGAATCAAGCCGCGCGTATCGCGTCCTGCCGAGCCCGCCTCCGAACGGAAGCATGAGCTGTAAGCCACAAAGTACTTCGGAAGCTCTTCCGCCGGCAAAATCTCCTCGCGATGCAGGTTCGTAACCGGAACCTCAGCCGTCGGAATAAGGAAATAATCCGAATCAGCGATTTTGAACAAATCCTCTTCGAACTTAGGAAGCTGTCCCGTACCAATCAAGCTGTCGCGATTGACAATATATGGCGGCAGAATCTCTTCATAACCGTGCTTGTCGCTATGCAAGTCCATCATAAAGCTAATAAGCGCGCGCTCTAGACGCGCACCCAAGCCGCGATAGAAAGTAAAGCGCGAGCCTGTTACCTTCGCAGCGCGTTCGAAGTCTAGAATACCAAGCGACTGAGCAATCTCCCAATGCGGCTTAGGCTCAAATGCAAAGCTCGGCACATCGCCGTGTTTGCGAGCCTCTACATTATCTTCCTCCGACTTGCCGATTGGCACGCTATCGCTAGGAATGTTCGGAATCGCTTGCGTTAGCTCTATCACCTGAACATCCAGCTCGCGAAGCTCATCGTCCAGCTCTTTAATGCGGTCGCCAACCTCTCTCATCTCAATGATGAGCGATTCTGCGTCCTCGCCTGTTCTTTTGAGCTTAGCGACTTCCTGCGAAACCGTATTCCGGCGGCTCTTCAAGTTCTCCGTCTCTTGGATAAGATCACGGCGCCTTGTATCGAGCACAGGAAATTTTGCAATGAGATCAAGCGAAGCTCCGCGATTTTGCAGCGCTGTCTCAACCTTCTCAAATTCGTTTCTTAACAACTTCACATCCAGCACGTCTCAAAAGCCCCTCTCTGAAGGGAGTGATTTTTTTTTTTGTAAAAGCTCTATTCCTTGCCTGTGGCTGCTTCCTTCACCATATCGACGAAGTATGCATGCAGCCTATAGTCATCCGTCAGCTCTGGGTGATAGGAAACTGCAAGAAGATGTCCCTGCCTTGCCGTTACGATCTCATCTTTATACGTTGAAAGCACTTCTACATCAGATCCAACTTTTTTGATCAGCGGTGCACGAATAAATACGGCCCGAACGGGCTCATCGATACCTTTAACCGATAAATCCGTCTCGAAGCTTTCCTGCTGGCGTCCGAATGCATTCCGCGCAACCGTCATGTCCATGAGGCGCAAATGTGCATCTTCTTGGCCTTCGATCTCGTCAGCCAATACGATAAGACCTGCACAAGTACCAAACAAAGGCTTGCCTTGTGCAGAGAAATCTGCGATAGCTTCCATAAAACCGTATTTCCGCATCAGCTTGCCGATTGTCGTGCTCTCGCCGCCAGGGATGACAAGCCCTTGCAGCTCATCAAGCTCCTCAACCCGCTTAACGGCGACCGCCTCTGCGCCCGCCGCTTCTAAGCTTCGTATATGCTCTGCCACTGCGCCTTGAAGCGCAAGAACACCTATCTTCATCGCTCTACTCGCCTTCCTTTACGGGCAAGGGCCGGCAGCGCTATAAGCGCTAAGCCGGCACCTGCATATTACATCTATTAGATACCGCGGTCTTGCATACGCTCAGCAGCGTTAAGCTTGGAAATTTCGATACCCTTCATCGGTGCTCCCAAGTTTTTCGATACTTCCGCAATAAGCTTGTAATCCTGGTAGTGTGTAGTCGCTTCAACGATTGCACGAGCGAACTTCTCTGGGTTCTCCGATGTGAAAATACCCGATCCAACGAATACGCCGTCTGCGCCAAGATGCATCATCAAAGCTGCATCGGATGGAGTTGCTACTCCGCCCGCTGCGAAGTTAACGACTGGAAGCTTGCCTGTCTCATGAACACCAAGCAGCAAATCATAAGCTACGCCGAGGATTTTAGCTTCGTGGTAAAGCTCGTCCTTCGACAAGCCTTGGATTTTGCGAATTTGTCCGTTGATCAAGCGAAGGTGACGAACCGCTTCAACGATGTTGCCCGTTCCCGGCTCACCCTTCGTGCGAAGCATTGCTGCTCCTTCTTGAATACGGCGCAGTGCTTCGCCAAGATCTTTGGCTCCGCATACGAACGGAATTGTAAATTCTTGCTTGCTAATATGGAACACTTCATCAGCCGGCGTAAGTACTTCGCTCTCGTCGATATAATCAACGCCCATTGATTCAAGTACTTTAGCTTCTACATAGTGGCCGATACGAGCCTTTGCCATTACGGGAATCGAAACAACCTTCATTACTTCTTCTACAATTGTCGGGTCAGCCATACGAGCTACTCCGCCTGCTGCACGAATTTCAGAAGGGACGCGCTCAAGCGCCATTACCGCTGTTGCTCCTGCTGCTTCTGCTACCTTCGCTTGCTCGGCGCTCATAACGTCCATAATGACGCCGCCTTTTTGCATTTCTGCCATGCCGCGTTTTACGCGCGATGTACCTGTTTCCATGTTACAAATCCTCCTATTGTCATCCATTATAAATGTATATTACCGAAGTTGTTCTAACCATTGATTTTACAGGAACCAAGATTAATCGACAAGCCTTGATTTACTTAATTTCCTTGTTTCCTGCTTGGATTAGAACAGATTGACGATTCCGTTAAACAAACCAGCGAAAAAATCTCCAATTGCACGGAACATCAAGCGGAACCAGCCAGCCTTTTGCCCATCTTCCGTCGTAATCAGATTCACGGTTTTCTTCAGCTCTTGCTTCGTTTCCGCATCGGTGTACTTGTACGTTACTGTACCTACAACGGTGCCCACCGGAATTGGTGCGACAAGCTCAGCTTCTGACTTCACTTTGCTGTCAACAACCTCGATCTTAGGCTCTGCACCCTTCTTAACCATGAACGTAATATCCTTCTCTGTCACAACAGGCAGGGTTTTCTTTTTACCCTTCTTAATCTTAACTGTTTTCACTGTTTCTACCACGGATTTTGGCGGAAGCACCGTCTTTTTCTCAAACGTGCTGAAGCCATAGTTGTACATCTTCGCCGTTTCGTTAAAACGGGCAGATTTGGTCGCTGTATCCATAACGACGCTAATAAAACGCTGCTCGCCTTGCTTCACGGTACCCGTAAAGTTGTAGCCGGCTGAATTGATAAAGCCTGTTTTCATCCCGTCAACGCCTTGATAAGCTAAATGCTTAAGGCCTGTTTGATTCGTGTTCGTCCCGAGCATCCAGTTAATATTGACGATCGGCTCATCGTCGCGCTCGCGGAATTTATATTCCTGCAGCTTCGAGTACTCCAAAAACTCGGGATGCGTGCTCAAAATAATTTGTGCAAGCTTGGCCATATCGGACGCAGATATGACTGTTGTATCCGAAAGACCCGTTGCGCTTGTGAAAATAGCTGTTTTAAGGCCGAGCTGATCGGCTACTTCATTCATTTTAGTGACAAAGCCTTGCTCGCTTCCCGCAATTTGCGAAGCAAGCGCAATCGTTGCATCATTAGCGGAGCCTACTGCCATAGCTTTATATAAATCTCTAACCGTATGTTGATCGCCTTGTGCTAGAAATACAGATGATCCATCCGGAGGGGTAGACGCTGCTTCTGCGCTAGTCGTCACGACATCCTCCCATGATAGTCGCTCATTCGATATTTCCTCAAGAACGATATATTCCGTCATTAGCTTGGTCATACTTGCGGCAGGAAGCGGTTCCTCTGCATTAACCTCATACAATACTTGACCGGAATCCGCGTCAATTAAAATAGCTGCTTTGACCTGTAAGCCTAAAGAATTTTCCGTACTGGGTCTTCCTTGATATCCATTTGCCATCGCCACCGCAGAACCAAGCGACAGCATTACCATCCAAACCGCCAAACTTGCAGCGATGACCGACTTTAACCGAACCGGTCTTACCATTTCCTTCAACGTCGTCTCCCCTTTTCCCACTTGGTTTGTCCGTTGTTAATTGTAACATATCGAACCCTAACAATTAAACCTCTAGCAGGCACTGAAAGAATGAGTAATCCTTCATAAAAAAACCAGACAAGAAAAGCGATTGAATCGCCATTTCCTGCCTGGTTTAAAAAGAAGCTTATGCTTTTAAACTTATAGAGAGTAGTTAGGAGCTTCCTTCGTAATTTGCACATCATGCGGATGACTTTCACGAAGACCTGATCCCGTAATACGAACGAATTGCGTATCGTTCTTAAGCTCGTCCAGAGACGCTGTGCCGCAATAGCCCATACCTGAACGCAAGCCGCCAAGCAATTGATGAACGGTGTCAGCAAGCGGTCCTTTGTAAGGAACGCGACCTTCAATACCTTCCGGAACAAGCTTATTCTCGTTCTCTTGGAAGTAACGGTCCTTGCTTCCTTCCTTCATTGCGCCAAGCGAGCCCATACCACGATATACTTTAAAGCTGCGCCCTTGGAAAATTTCAGTTTCGCCCGGGCTCTCAGCCGTACCTGCGAACAAGCTTCCGATCATAATTGCGCTTGCTCCAGATGCGATTGCTTTCGTAATGTCTCCTGAATATTTAATACCGCCGTCTGCAATAACCGGAATATTGTATTCGCGAGCAACCGTTGCACAGTCATAGATCGCAGTAATTTGTGGTACGCCGATACCCGCAATAACACGAGTCGTACAGATCGAACCAGGTCCGATCCCTACTTTAACAACAGATGCGCCTGCTTCGATAAGATCGCGTGTAGCATCGCCTGTAGCAACGTTGCCTGCGATTATCGTAAGATCAGGATAAGTAGCGCGAAGCTTGCGAACCGCATCTAAAATGTTGATATGGTGTCCGTGTGCCGAATCGACGACTAGAACATCAATACCCGATTGTACCAATGCTTCTGCACGGTCCATCGTGTCTTTCGAGATACCGACTGCTGCTCCGCAAAGCAACCGTCCGTGCTGATCCTTCGCCGCATTCGGGAACTGGATCGCTTTCTCGATGTCTTTAATTGTAATAAGCCCTTTAAGCGTGTTAGACTCATCGATAAGCGGCAGCTTCTCGATCTTATGCTTCTGCAGAAGCACTTCCGCTTCCTGCAAAGTCGTACCCACAGGTGCTGTAACGAGATTGTCGCGAGTCATCACTTCATTTATTTTAATGGAATAGTCATGTACGAAACGCAAATCACGGTTTGTCAAAATACCGACAAGCTTCTTGTCTGGATCAACAATCGGCACACCCGAAATGCGATATTTTCCCATCAGCTCTTCTGCGTCATAAACATGGTGCTCAGGGGTTAGCGAAAACGGATTTGTGATTACACCGCTCTCCGAACGTTTAACACGGTCTACTTCCTCCGCTTGCTGTGCAATCGACATGTTCTTATGAATAATGCCAATACCACCCTCACGCGCTATTGCAATCGCCAATGCGGCTTCTGTAACGGTGTCCATACCTGCGCTTATGAGCGGAATGTTTAGCTTAATGTTCTCGCTTAATCGAATCGAGATGTCAACTTCTCTAGGCAGCACTTCTGATTTGCGCGGAATAAGCAGGACGTCGTCAAACGTTAGCCCTTCTTTGGCGAATTTCGTTTCCCACACGAGTATGTTCCTCCCTTAATTTTAAGTACGTCTCACATATATTATTGCAATATTAGCAGAGGGGGTATAGGCTGTCAAGGCTGACAAACGGCTTTGTTATAACCACTTTATACTGTATTTGGGACAAGCCAAGCATGCTATTTCTTTAGAAAAAATCAGGTAAATACGTTATTCGTTCGGGAATACGATCGTGTAAGCGTTTAATCGAAGCTATATCTCCTTCAATACGCCCCAATTGGGATAATTGCATCGGTCTAAGGTACCCTAGCAGCAAGGAAGTAAAAGTACCAATATCCACTTTAATAGCTCCATCAATTCTTTGATTATCATCCAATCGTTGGAGCGCAGCCGTTCCATTTTGAGCTATTTCAAGCAAATAGTACCCATTATTCCAAGGCGCATGCTCGTCGGTGATCTCGATCGGGATATCATCGTTATTCACAGCGATTTCAAAATCATAGCGACGAATGAACGCCTCAGCATCTACTATTCGTGCCATAAAATAAGGTACAACTTCCTGCTGAATTTTAGGATTGCTAAGTAGATAAGGAAGCTTGTCATCAGAAGGCACCGTAATGTACACTTCGTTAATCATCGAGTCATGCTGCGCAATAAATGACCACAAGGCTGCCCTCGTCTCTTCATTTAAATATATAAACTCATGGACGGTTAGCCGCTTATTTTTCACTTCATAGATGATGTAGCCCATCGGCTCTCCGCTCTTATCGTGATAAAGAGCGATTTGACCCGGCTTTTTCCTGCTGACGCGATTGTTCCACCACAGCTCGGTACGCTTGAGTGATCCGTTATATTTTGATGCATAAGCTTCATAAATATCGCTAAGCAAGCTGTAATTTCCGCTTCCGCTAAACCGCTCCATATGCCCTTCATTCGCAATTCTAGCCGGAAGCAGCTCAGTCTTTATGGTGTAAGCTTTATGTTCGGTGTAAATCTCCCAGCCAAACTTACGATAAAAGCCAAAAGCGAAGGGGCTGAGCATGGAAATAAGCTGTCCTTTTTCCTTCATATCCTTTAAAGCGAGCACAAGCATCTTAGATACTAAGCCCTGCCTTCTATACTCTGGCCATGTCGCTACGCCTGCAACGCCGCCCATGGGAAATGCTTTTCCTCCAATATACGTTTGCAGATCAAGGACTATGGCTTGTGCAGCGAACCTCTGATCTACGAAGGAGGCATAATATACAGCAGGCTCACTCATAAAATGTTCTCTTGTTTTCTCAAGAGCATCAGCCGAAAACTCATATTGGAAGGCAAATTGCATTAATGCCATGCTGTCGTTAAATTGTTCTGTACCCATATGCTTAATTTCAATTGCTTTAGCCATTTTCATACCCTCCTTTTCCCTATCTCCTTATCATACCGTAAAAACAACAAAAAGACCTATCGCATCACATGCGATAGGTCTCTCGTGCTTGGCGACGTCCTACTCTCCCAAGACCCTGCGGTCTAAGTACCATTGGCGCTGGAGGGCTTAACGGTCGTGTTCGGTATGGGA
>NZ_JBXCIW010000040.1:0-17277 GCF_056786335.1 Paenibacillus sp. Y280 | reverse complement strand
TCCTTACAGAAAATGATGTAGAGTATACATTCTCCACCACTACCACACAAGGTGTCAATGTTGTAATACTGAGAATAAGCGAGAAAACGGGAGAAAACATTACTTTATAGTGGGAGGTGAGCTTATGGAAAATCAAACGCACAAGGGCAATTACAAGGGAACGACGAATATGAACGCAAAAAATCAGGATATGGCATTCGTCAACGATACGATCGAGGATACGAAGTCCACGTCCAATTTCACTTCCAAAAAGAAGAAAACGGATTAGCAATTGTTCATTATCACGTAACCAAAAAGGCCTGAATACCGCCGCTCATCGCTGGCAGTATCCAAGCCTTTTTATTTTCACATCATATCGCTACATGCGAAGAGGTACTTCCTGCAGCTCAGCGCGCGATTGCAAATAGCGGAAGAAGGCTGCTGACGCCTCGCCGCGCGTCACCTGCTTCTTAGGCAAAAACTTGCCTTCAGACAGGCTCATAATTTTGAGACCAACGACGATCGACGCCTGACCTTTGTTCTCAATCTGCGCAGCATCCTTAAATGTCGCTTTGAAAATATGATCATAATTCGCAAGCGCATTGTAGCCAAGCGCACGCACGATCAGCTCTGCCATCTCGTCGCGCGACACTTTGCCGTTTGGATTGAAGGACCCGTCGCCTACATCGATCAGGTTTTGCTCCAGGGCGGACTCTACGTAAACGAAATAGTTGGAACCGTAGGCAACATCATCAAATGATGCTTTGGCTGATGAACGATCGGCTGAGGTTAACAATCCCGGTGAACGTCCGCCGTTTCTAGCCAGCACCAGCATCTTGATAAGCTCGCCGCGCGTGGCCAGCTCATTCGGGCGCACCTGACCGTTCTTCACATCAAGCGCCTTGTATGCCACCATCAACTCCAGCTGACGCTGCGCAAAATGCCCCTGGGTGTCCTGTGCCTTCGGCTTCTCTAGCTGCGTCGCTTCGCCTGTTTCACGATTGCGCCAGCCACCCGTTTCGGCATCAAGAAATACGGACTCATCTATCAGCCTAGGTACGAGCCTGTAGACAAGCTCTGCTTCGGTAGTCGACTCCACCTCGTTGCCATTTATTTCACCCGCTGCAAGCATAACCTTATATTTCTCAATTGGAATCGGCTGGCCGTTCCATGAAAACTGCTGATTAAGGCGATACGTCAGCTGCGTGCGATAATAGGTCAACCATTGCTCCACGGCCTGCTCACTCTTGATCAAAGCCGGAGCGGCAGTTGGATACTCAAAATCAGAAAGATCGGCACCGTAATTGACGATCTCCCCTGTGCGTGAATCAATGGATACGTTAATACGGTCATATTCGACCGCAGCTCCATGAATTTTGTGCACAAAGTTGAAATAATATTGGCGGTTCTCGCCTGTATCTTTTCCTTCATACTGCTTAGGGTCGGGTTTCACCAAATAAAGCTCATGCGTCAGCCATGGCAAATGCTTTTTAACCGCATCTACCGCAAGTGTCGACGCTTGCTCAAGCGTTACGCCAGGGCTCCCTGACTGACTTTGCTCATTGTACGTATACGTGTAAAAATTACGGACAGCCCCACTTCGCCCATCAACCGTTGCAGAAGCAGAGCCAAGCTCCTTGCCATCCTTCTTGATCGACCAATTTAAATGCCAATACGCCTCTAGCTTACCGGTGCTCTCGTTGTTGTTTTCACTGTAATTCGAACCGCTCAGCTCCGCGCCAGCGGGCAGCTTGAACGCCGCCTTGACCGCATCAGCCGCTTGCTTCTCTGTAACCGACGCCGCCTTAGGCGCCTCGCCTAACGGCTTCTCCGTCACTGGCGCATCAGAAACGGTACCTGCTCCAAAGTACAAATCCGTCCGCTGTTCCTTTGGCTCCCCGGTAACCGCATCAATAGACACGGCCTGAAGCTCGTAGCTCAGCACAGGCTTTCTTACTCCCTGCATATTACGGGGCAAGATATAAGCAAGCTGAGGAGCGGCCGCTGCGCGAAGCTTGGCATTCGCAACTTCTAACGTTAGCTTCGTATCGATCTTCGGAAAGGTAACCGTATCATCCCACTGCAGAGAATACCTCCGAATATGCCCTTCGCTATCGACATCCAGCTCAATAAAGTTATCGACATATGGAATGCCCTGAACGACGCGGTCATATCGGAGCGAGTGGAGCATCTCACCCGATAATGGCGGCAGCAGCTGTACGCCGTAATCCGGATTGTAACGAATCTGCGCCTTGTAATCAGCAGCTATTTTATCAATGAATTGGAGCGCGATTTGCTGTGCGGCATCACGTTCAACCTTAAGCGGGTATGTCGGCTTGGCAGATGGGTTATTGGTATAAGAGCTGAATTCCAGCAGTTGTCCCTTGTCCGCATGAATACGAACATATATGCTGCCCAAATGCTTGCCGTTTGCTTTCTTCACGAAGTCGAGTCCCCACGAATTGCGCTTTCCGCTTGCCAGCATATCCATAGAAAGACTAGCTCCTTGTAGCAAGTACTCCTTCGGTATGCTCACATACTGTCTAGCCAGTGCCTCCGCCTTCTCCTTCGTTATCGCGACATTCACCGGAGCTTTTATTGCTTCTCCCATCTTATCTCCTTCCGATGCAGGAGCTGTCTGCGCTGCCGCACTCTCACCAACTTGCTTGTTAACGCTTTCAGCAAATGCCGCAGCAGGCATTATGCTCATCAGCATCGCCGTCGACAGCATAACAGCAAGCCTCTTCCGATTATTCCTCTTCACTGCTTCACCCTCCAATGCTTTTCCAATTTATTCATAAACTAGACGCGCCGTACAAGTGGGAAGTTGCACGATCCACGAAAAAAAGACTGTCCTAGGTCTATACCTTCGGACAGTCTTACATTATCAAGGTTATGCTGTTTTCCTTCGCGAGGAATAGGACCCTATCTTCTGCAAAATATATACACCAAGCCAAGATGACAAAATAATAAATAAAGGCATAACGGTAAAGTTATAACGATACTCCGGCACGAATACGAGTCTGATCATCGACATAATGATGATAACAACCGCAAGCATGGCTGCCGGATGCCTCCATCTCCATACAAGCGCAAGCAGCGGAATAATGGTGCTGTATACGATGAATAGGTGCATATAGGCTACCTTCGGATAGGCATGATAAATCGGCGTATGTCCGGACCCAAAGAACATATGCGTATACGTATATTTGAGCTTGCCTACCGTGTACCATTTTACATATTTCCAGGTTTGCTGCGTGAAACCCGCTTTAATGCGCGCCCAAGCATATTCATCCTGCGACATTCCGTTTTGGACAACAATTTTGTCGGTATAATCTTTATTCGGATATGTACCGGCTTTAAATGGATTAGACTGAGATGCGGTCATAACAAATTCATTCAATGTTACAACGTTGCGAATCCACCAAGGGAGCATCGTCGCCGACAGGCACAAGCCTGTAATAATGCCCAGCAATGCGACTTTTTTGAAAATAGCCAGCTTCGAGACTTTCGCATTCAACTGTTCTGATTTAGGCTTGAACCATTGCTGAAGCAAGAAAACGCCGTATAGCGGAACAAATAGTGGCAGAAACTCTGCTCTCACAAGCACGGTAATCCCGAGCAGCACACCTGCGAGCGCAGCATCGCGCTTTCGCTGCGTACGAAAGGCATAAAGCTGGATCGTTAAGTACGCCATCAGAAAAAATAACGCGAGCGTTTCCGTAAGAACAGCACCGTTCGCCCAAATAAAAGGATGATAAATCGCCGAGATAAACAGCGATATAATGGCGACCCACTTATTTCTTGTAGCAAGCATCGCGATAATATAAATCAGAATTAAGGTTGCTAAGCTGATGAGCATCTGCGCCCACCTTATAAGCGGGAACGGCTCCACGCCGATTTGATCAGCTATGATGTACATACCGGTCATAAATAACGGGTATCCTGGAGTTACTCTTGCGTTAGAAACCTCTTCTTTATAGGCATATATGCCTTTATCGAGAAGCCGATGAACCATCTCATCATAATATTTTGTATCATGCGACACGGTATGCTTAACCGAAGTAAGAAAGTCAGCTCTGAGCCAAGAGGCAAGCAAAAAAATGAGGACAATCGCTATCGTCCATGCTTTGTTTTTTCTAACCCATTCAACCACGTTCGTTAATCCCCCTCAATGCTAAACCGCCTATTTCCAAGCGAGCACAATGACACCGACCAAAATAATGGCAGCACCAATCCAGCGCTGCAGCGGAACCGATTCATGAAATATAAATACAGCTGCTACTAAAGCTATTACATATGCCAAGCTTTGCAGCGGATACGCTAAGCTAAGCGGCAGTTTCTTAAGAACATACAGCCATAAGACCGTCGCAATGCCGTACAAAACAAGCCCCGACCAAATATGCGGCGACCACAGCAACGATACCCACGTATCGCCCTTGGCCGTATCCATCTTGTTCATTCCTGTTTTCCATAACAATTGACCCGAAACAAGAAGTAAAATATTAAAAACCAATACAATATATGCCATTAGGAATCCGACCTTTTGCGTTCATGTAGTTCGTGATGCAAAATACCGAGCTCTTGCGTAAGGCGAATAACCTTCTCCGATAATTTGGATACGATGACTGTAAGATGAAGAATCAATGCGACGCAGAATAAAATACCAACCAGAAACAACAAAGCCGGCGCGTAATTAATACCAACGGCATGTGCGAGCGAATCAATAATTTGAACGCGTACGGACAAGATCAGCATCACTACGCCAAACAACAGCCACAGCATGGAATACTGCTCGCGCAGCAATCTGCGGTTAATAAGCATAATAAGTACAAACAAAAAAACGACACTTGTGATAATCCACAAGGCTTGCATGGTGTATCCTCCTTAAAGTTTGCGAAGCAAACTCACTTCGTAAGCATTTGCTTAGTTTGCGAAGCAAACTCACTTCGTAAGCATGGACCTAGTTTGCGAAGCACTTCGAAAGCATTTGCTTTCCTCTACGATTGAATCTCAACCGGCTTTGTTGCCTTCAAGCTGCGAATGAACAGCGACAGCGTTACCTTAACCATATAGTACACCGAACGCAGCGCATTTATTGACGATGTTCCGCCCGTGCGCGCCTCCATGACTACTGCAACCTCGCTCGTACGCAAGCCGCTGCGATGAATGAGCACGATTGAGTCCACCTCTGGATAATCCGTTGCATAATCGCTTTGAAATACCGAAATCGCCCGCTTATTCGCAGCACGGAATCCTGATGTCACATCAAGGACGCGCTTGTGTGTCATTGCGCTGACGATCGTAGATAAAATTTTGATTCCGACTCTCCGCGTCGCTGAAGACAGGAAGCCCGTTTGTTCAATGAAACGCGAGCCAATCGCCAAATCCGCTTTTCCGCTAAGCACTGGCTCTAAAATAAGATGAAGCTGCTCCGCTTTATGCTGTCCGTCTCCATCAACCTGAACAGCTACATCATAGCCATAGCGGTGAGCGTAACGATATCCAGTCTGCATAGCGCCGCCGATTCCAAGATTAGTCGGAAGTGTGACAACAGCCGCACCGTTCGCTTCAGCTACCTCGCGAGTACGATCCTTTGAACCGTCGTTGATGACTAGTATATGAGCAGACGGGCAATGAGTCTTCACATCTTGAATCACATGGCTTATGCTGTGCTCTTCGTTATAAGCCGGTATAATGATCAATATTTTAGAAGACGCCAACCCTTGCAGCAGGGACTCTCCGGTAACCGTACTGTCCTTTTTTGTAATCACTGCGTTCACTACATCACCACTCCATAAACCATAATTTGGGTGCGCTGGTGCGCACAATACTATCAATTCTACTTGATACCTCTCTTAGAAAGCAACAGAAACTATTGTGAAAATGTGTAAGATATGGTCATTTCGAGTGGAATTTCTATCGTTTTCATGGATAATATAGTATCCGCTTATTAATAGATGGAACAATTTACGAAAAAAATATCGCCCAGCAACCAGCCAATGACTGATAACCAGACGATAAATAGACGTTTATTCGTTTCAAAAAGTTGCTTACAGCTGACCGGAGATTTTTGCTTTCAAAGCATCTTTGCTTTGAACGCCGACCATTTTGTCAACGGGTTGACCGTCTTTGAACAAAATCAATGTCGGGATACTCATAACGCCGAATTGCGAAGCCAATTCAGGCTGCTCGTCAACGTTGATTTTTGCGATTACAGCTTGACCTTCCAATTCAGTGGAAAGCTCCTCAACGATTGGAAGCTGCATTTTGCAAGGTCCGCACCAAGGTGCCCAGAAATCTACAAGGGAAACGCCGTTTTGAATGCTCTCGTTAAAGTTCTCTTTTGTTAATGCTACTGCCATTTCAATCATCCTCTCCAAACAATGTGTATGATAAAGGGAATACCCGTCTCACCGCTTATTGAATCATTATTTGCTAACCGCATGCGTGTATTTGCTTCAAAACATCTTGAATCGTTATCGCGCTAAAATGGCTTTCGAGCTGCTTCTCCGCTGTGCAAAAAATACCGAACATCACTTGATTCATATTCGATCCAACGACACAATCCATCTCTGGATTGCCCGAGCACCAGCTCGGAATAAGCGAGCCTTGTGCCATCACTCGATAGATGTCGGCCAATGTGACCACATTTGGATCAATGGTCAGCCTGTAGCCGCCTCCCGATCCTTCACGCGTATCCACATATCCACTGCGGCGCAAACCACTCATTACCTTGCGAACGCGAGCAGAGTGAGTGCCGACATTGTCGGCGATCATATCGCTGCTAGCCATTTTCTCCGGTAAATAAGCCAAGTAAACGAGACTGTGTACGGCAATCGTAAATTCGCTGTTCACTGTTTAAGGGCCTCCCTGCTTTGTACTGTAATTTTATCAGTTACAGTTAGGTTTGTCAATAGTCAGGTCGCCAAGTTGCTTTCTTAGGATGCGGCATGGCTTGAATGGTTATTCCCCCTCAGATTTTGGATCGTACATGAAAGTATTTTTTGACTCACTGTCATGTTTGAATGCTTTCACTGAATAAATATGAAATGTGCAATCTCTTTCGGTTTGACCATCCAAGCCGGAAAGCACATGCTTCCTAAGTCGGTTTTACTATGTAAAACGTTAAGGAGGTGACGCATAATGGCATTATTTTGGAATCGTTGGATACCCGTTCGTACTGAAGGAGGTTCAAGATCGGAGCTAATCGACCGGTTGCAGGCCCATTTCAAAGCAAATGGATTGAAATCCAAAATTACCATTGAAGGCAATTCCTTGAGACGGATTCATGTGCTTAAAAAGGACGCCGATCTCGCCAAGGTGCTGCTTGACGCTTTCGATGAAGAGCATTGATGCGAGGGTTTTCGAAAAAGATTGCCTGGCAGCGGCTGCTCAGGAAGAGCAGCCGCCGCTTCGGTTATTCGGTTATGACGAGCGACCCACCACAGAAGAGCTTCGCATCCAGCGATAGCCTTTGCGAACACCGTTGAGCACCCATTCAGGGACAGGTCTCGGCTTTTTGGACAAGAAGGGCATATAAATCTTGTTGTACGCTTTTTTGAGATCATCCCACATCGTACATGGCTCTTCCTTCAAAAAATCAGAAATATCGAGGACGATGCCGCGACCATCCTTCACCATCACATTTTTCCCATGCACGTCATGCGGGAACAATCCGCGGGAGCGTGCGTAGTCGAGCGCTTGATCGATGTCTTCAATAACCTTGGTCGGAATGGCTACACCATCGATGATGCATTGATATAAGGTCTTCCCTTTTAATCGCTTTAAAATCAAATAATAATGCCCGTTATACTCCCCTGCGTGGTAACACATCGAATAGGCAGGATGATTGCCAATTAATCGGTAGACCTCGCATTCGCTTTCCCAACCCTCGCGGTTAGGCGCATATACCTTGACCGCTATATCCGGATAATCGCCATGCGTAAATACGCCAGCGTAGTTCCCTGCTCCAAGAAGCTTCCATCCGAGCGGCAGTACAGCCACACGAATCGGATTTTTGGGGTCTATGCTGCTAAGTTCAACTTCAGATAGCAGCGACCGTTCGGTTAACGAGATTAGCATCTCCAACTGCAAGTCATCCATCATGTATCACATCCCGCTTTTCCTTTAGTTTCATCTTATTCCTCTATATTGTAAAACGAGCTGGTTCAAAAATAAAGCGCACCCGTTAAGCTTTTCATTTCCATCTGCTAATCTTACTATTTTCTTAACAAATCGATTAACTCCTTAACGATTTCTAACAATAATTTTCACCTTGCTTATCATTGCATTAAGGTTGCTGCAGAATTATTGAACGGCCCCTGCCTTCGTGTTATTTTCGTGAGGATTCCAATCCAAACACGAAAGGGCGAGCCTATAACCACGACATCGAACTTGCAAAACAGAAACGAACAAATCCCCGAGCTTCAGATCGCAAGAACACTCTCGATCCTCGGTGTGCTGTCTGTTCATGCCAGCGCATCCGCAACAACTTCCATGCTGAATTCAGGCTACTTCTCCCTTTACAATTTCATTTACATTTTCATAAAATTTGGTACACCGACGTTTATTTTGCTCAGCACAAGAGCCACAAAGCATACAAAGGATTAATTGCAGCTGTTAGTATGCTTTTGACAAGCGGATCCTTTGACAATATTGAGATCCCATCCTGCTCCAAAGAAAACGAGGCTGTTCGGCAAGGTCAAATACCTTGCCGAACAGCCTCGTTTAAAAAATGGCCGCTAATGGCCGCCGCTCACAACCTTAAGCCCAATCACACCTGCTATAATCATCGATAAGAACAGCATTTTACGCCAATCCCGCGATTCGCCAAAAATGAACATCCCAAGCAAAACGCTGCCGATCGAGCCGATCCCCGTCCATATCCCGTAAGCCGTACTGATCGGTATAGTCTGCAACGCTTTAGATAAGAAGAAAAAACTGACAAAGCCCGCTCCGATTGCCCCAACGGTTCCCTTCCATTTCTTGAAACCGTCTGACAGCTTCATAAAGGTAACCCCTCCGACCTCACCTAAGCCGGATATAATTAAAAAGACCCAAGCCATGTTACGTACCCACCTTTTCACGATCTTTGTTGTTTGTTCTTACGGCTGTCGCTGCAGGCCGCTCCTGAATAGATGAAGCTGTTTCTGCCTGCTCTGCCGCCGCTGCCGGCTTCTCCTTCGACACAAGCTTCAGTCCAACGATGCCTCCAACTAATAAAGCAATAAAGAACAAGCGCCAGAAATCCGCTGGTTCATTCAATATTAAAATGCCTGCTATAACCGTGCCGACCGTGCCGATCCCTGTAAATATCGCGTAAGCAACGCCAATCTCGATCGTTCTCATCGCGCGTGCAAACAGCATAAAGCTCACTACAAGCAGCACGACCGTCACGATACTCGGAACGAGCTGCGTAAAGCCCTCCGAATATTTAAGGCCAAATGTCCAACCAACCTCCAGAAATCCGGCTAATAGTAAAAAGATCCACTGCATAATTTTTCAATCCTCTCTCGCTGTCATCGTCCAAAGCTTCCACAATGATTGCCACACCATTCGCTTCCTTTTTTCGAACAGCTCTTCCTCATATAATTGGTTTTCGACAAGAATGCCATCGACGCACACGTAGAAGGCTGCGATCAGCCGCTCTTCCTCCTCACGGTTAAACAATCCCTCGGATGCTCCTTTATGCAGCACCTCTATAAGACCTTCGGTCAGCTCAATCTCATAGCGCAAGAGATCCTGCCTCAATTGATCCCTTAAATGCCGCGGCGGTACAAGAATCGTCCGCTTCAGGAAAGCCTGCCCGGTCGTCATATGATTAAGATCGGTAAAAAAAGCAAATAATCGATAGACCTGCTGCTTGATCGGCTCCTGCTTGATGGCCTGAAGCAGCTCTAAATATTGTTTCCGCTCTTCTGCGATCACTTCTTGAATGAGCTGCAAGAACAGCTGCTCCTTCGATTTATAATGCGCATAAATAGACGGCGTCTTGATGCCGACCGCTTTGGCAATTTCTGATAAGGAAGCTCCTTCGTAACCGGACTCCGTGAACATCGTTAATGCTGCCTGCTTGATTCTCTCTGCCGTAGAAGGCTCCGTGCTCATCCGTAATCCCTCCCGCCGTCTCGTCCGTTCTCATTGCCTAACGAACGTTAGTTAATTTAATAGAATTGTAAGACGGAACTGCCAAAAAGTCAAGGTACGAGCTATTGGAACAAAAAAAACCGTGCATGCTCCTTTTAATGAGAGGAGGACCATGCACGGCTTACTTTTGAATTATTGTTATTTGTTCTGGTTCATTCGATGCCAAAGCATCCAACCCGTATTAATGATTATGCCTAAAACGATGCTCAGCACCATTACGACGACATTCAGAATAAGGCAATAAACGAGCAGCAGCCCAAAATCCGCATATTGGTCCGATAGCGGCAGAACTTGACTAAGAATGAAAGCAAGCAGGACGCTAAACGGTATCCAGAACAAGAAAATAAAGGCCGGAAAGTACCAATGCCGATTCCGAAACAGCTTCACAATAGGCAAAACGAATGCGATGACCATCAATATGCAAACGAGGTAGCTCCACTCTACAATTCCGCTGTTAAAGTAGGCTGCATACAGAAAGACATTGCTGACTACAGCATAAATTGCACTTAGCAGCAGTATTGACCTCATTGATCGTCTGAACAACAGCTGCTCCTTCGCTGCCTCTTCCATTACACGCCTATAATTTCTTGAAGCGCCTGAATAAAAGCATCCATTTCTTCATCCGTACCGATGCTTACCCGCAAATATTCATTAATGCGAGGCTGATTGAAGTAACGAACAAGCACGCCCTTGTCTCTAAGCAGCTGGAAAATGGATTCAGCCGCTAGGCTAGGATGCGAGATAAAGACGAAATTCGCTTTCGAGTCGGTCACTTTGAAGCCAGCTGCAAGCAGCTGTTCTGTCACCCTCTCACGCGTAGCCATCACCTTTGCTGTCGTTTCACGGAAATAAGCATCGTCCTCGAGCGAAGCGATGGCGCCAGCTAAGGCGAGCCGGTCAATCGTATACGAATTAAATGAATTTTTAATCCGATTCAGTCCTTCGATCAGCTCCTCGCTGCCAAAGGCAAAGCCGACGCGAAGCCCAGCAAGCGAACGTGATTTCGAAAGCGTCTGCACGACGAGCAAATTCGGGTAGTCCTTTATCAGCTCGATGGCCGTTTGCCCTCCAAAATCGATATAAGCCTCATCAATAATGACTGCCTGATTCGGATTGCCTTCAAGCAGCGTACGAATGCTCTCGAGCGGAATCAATTCCGCTGTCGGGGCATTTGGATTCGGTATGATGATGCCGCCATTGTCCGAAGCATAGGCCTCTACCTGCACATGAAACTGCTCGTCCAGCGGAACAAGCTCTGTCTGCAAACCGTAGAGCTTCGCATACACCTTATAGAAGCTGTACGTAATATCCGGGAACAGCAGCTTCTTCGCTGGATCGAAGAAAGCAGCAAACGCAAAAGCTAAAATTTCATCCGAGCCATTGCCTACAAACACTTGCTCAGCTGGCAGGCCGTAATAGCTCGCAGCAGCTTGTACAAGTCCCTCGCAGGTAGGATCGGGATACAGGCGAAGATCCGCATTTGCGGCTGCTTTGATGGCATCGATTACTTTCGGGGATGGCGCATAAGGATTCTCATTCGTATTCAGCTTAATATACGTTTTATCCTTCGGCTGTTCGCCTGGCACATACGGTACGAGAGAAGCGGTCAATGGACTCCAATATTTACTCAATGGTTTTTCTTCCTTTCGTTTCCTTATTCCAAGTCATTGCTTTTATTTTAACATTAAAGGATATACGAGTCACAGAGCCTAGCGGACAACAAGCTTGACCATCAGCAAGCCAAGCAGCGCTCCGAAGGTATTCAAGATAATATCATCAATATCGAAGCTGCCTACCCGTGTCAGCATTTGCGCGAGCTCGACGATTGTAATAAGCAAGATGGAGGCTCCCGCAAGCGCGAGCACTCGTCTGTATTTTTTATTTAATAAAGGCAAAAAAAGTCCAATCGGTATAAATAAAACGATATTTCCGAATAAATTTTTGAACCAAATATCAAAATTGAAATGATCATAATGAACGATATATTTTTTTATTGTAAAGAGTGGAACGAGATTATAGCTGTAGCCTTCGCCAAAATAGCGATTTCGGTAAAATAATAACCAGCCCATAATAAGCGCGTAGCCTAAGCCGAGTACGGTTAGAAACAGATTCAGCAGCAAGCTTTTGAAATGAGCATTCGCATACATCCGCATCATTTACAGCCTCCAAGGCGCTGAATAAACCTTAAATTCATCTGCTCCTGTAATCGCTAGACCGTTAAGCTGATGTCCTGTCGCACAGCCGCCGTCAACGCCAATTTTGCCGGGACCGAACCACACATCTGGCTTTTTGTGAATATCTATTGTTTTCGTATGGCCGAAAATAACCGTTTTGCTCACATTGGTAGGCCTGGTCAGAAAAGGCTGTTTAATGTAGAGAAAATCTCGCGGAGGCTGTTCCTTCCAATTCAAGTAATTGGGATTAAGACCGGCATGCACATAAATAAAATGTTCGTCCTCATGGTAATAGGGAAGGTTGTCAAGAAAGGTCATGTGATGCGAATAACGCTCTTGAACAGCCTCCTTCGCACACTCGATGACATGCTCAATCGAGCCTTGCTTGATGCCGGCATAGCTCTCTGC
The DNA here is from genome assembly GCF_056786335.1 of Paenibacillus sp. Y280. NCBI lineage: Bacteria > Bacillati > Bacillota > Bacilli > Caryophanales > Paenibacillaceae > Paenibacillus > Paenibacillus sp. Y280. Next base: position 4,567 of record NZ_JBXCIW010000040.1, on the reverse strand, counting down.
CGTCTGCCTGCCGCCGTGACCGGAAAATTTCATCAACGCATGCTCGCTTCGCTCCAGCATAACATCGACGAGCCTCTCGTCATGATTGCCCTGAATAGCAATCGCGCCGTCCTTCTGAACGAGTCCTATAACCTGCTCAACCACATCCTTGCTCCTTGGGCCGCGATCAACAAAATCGCCAAGCAGCATGAGCTGATCCTCGCCTGGGCAATAGTTCATCTTCTCAAGCAGATCATTAAAAGGCGTATAGCAGCCGTGGATGTCACTAATGACTAGCGTTCGCTTCATACGCGTCTCCCCGCGATCACAAGATCTCTCTCTACGCCATCGAGCACTGCAACCTTAGGCAGATGCCCCCATACCTCGAATCCAAACTTGCGAAGGAGCGCCAGACTTGGCTCATTGTGTCCGAATACAAAGCCAAGCAGCGTATTCAGCCCTAACCTCGGGCATTCTTCGATGGCCTTCTGAATCAGCACCGAGCCAAGGCCGCGCGATCGGAATTGCTCCGCTATATAAATGCTGATTTCTGCCGTGGCATTGTAGGCAGGTCTGCCGTAAAAAGATTGAAAGCTAAACCATGCCGCAATTTCTCCTTCCATTCGTAAAACCCATAATGGACGAAAATCGGCAGAATGCTCATCGAACCAAGCTCTTTTGCTATCTACAGTCGCTGGCTCCAAGTCCGCTGTTACCATACGGCTCGCAATCGTTGCATTATAAATGTCGACAATACGCTCTAGATCGCTTAGCTGAGCGTCGATAATTTCATATTGTTGCTGCCTAGACATATTCTCCACCTCTTACCTTCCAATGTGTCGCTTGCGGTGTTTCCTACTGCTTATTATTAATGATTTATGAAGGCCAAAGGCTCTCTTAACTTTGACAAATTATATCACACCGCCGTTTGTTTGAGCATCCAAAAATAATAGCCCGCCAAGCAAAACGCTCGGCAGGCCTAGTGCATCAAAAACCTTTCTTCGCAACTCTTAATCACCAATATATTTGATGTAATCATCCGGCGTGTTGAGGTTGGTGAAAATAGTTTTGCCGCCGTTCGCAAGCGGATTAACGACGACGGTATTCAGCCCTTCTAGCAGCCGCATGACACGGAAATCCTGCTGATCGAGCGCTGCCGCTATTTGAGGGACCGCCCTTGCATGATAAAGCGCATGAAACGGCTGGCCGGCGGCGTGAATGACGTCCGCCCCGCTCTTCACATGGCCCATGAGCTGCGTGAGCAATTCCTCGGACAGCTGCGGCATATCGCAGGCCATTACGAATACATAGCCTTCAGTGACAGTAGATAAGCCTGCATGAAGACCGGATAACGGACCACAGCCTGGATAGCGATCCAAAGCAAAGCTCACGGACTCTCCCAAATTACCGAGAATACTGCGATAAAGCGCTTCTCGCTCCGATGATCCTACCGATATAATCACATGCTCTGTCAATGCGCGCAGTCGTTCTACCAGAAGGTACAGCAGCGGCTTGCCCTCAATGAGCAGCAGTGCTTTGTCCGTCCCCATTCTAGAGCTAAGTCCGCCAGCCAGAAGCAAGCTATGGATGTTATGCTTAATCATTCGATCCCCCCTATAAAATAGAAAGAAAGAAAGAAAGCCTGCCGAGTGTATAGATCTCGGCAGGCTTCTTCTGCGCTTCGCATACGCTTATGCTTTGGACGGATCGAATGAGCTTTTCAGCGAAACGATACGATTGAAGGCCAGCTTCTCTGCCGTCGTATCCTTCGGATCCACATTAAAGTAGCCGTGGCGGAAAAATTGGAACTTGTCGCCGCCTGCCGCATCCTTCATGTTCGGCTCAACGAAGCCAGTCAGCACCTCAAGCGAATTCGGATTGATGCATGCAAGGAATGGCTTGCCTTCCTCTTCTGCCTCGCTCGTAATTAGCGGTTCGAACAAACGGAAATCCGCAGGTACAGCGGAAGATGCGTCTACCCAGTGAATCGTGCCTTTAACCTTGCGTTCGTTAAAGCCTGAGCCGCTCTTCGTCTTCGGATCATAAGTGCAGTGCAGCTCGATTACGTTGCCGTCCGCATCCTTGATCGCTTCTTGGCAGGTGATGAAATACGCATGCTTGAGGCGTACTTCATTGCCAGGGAAGAGACGGAAATATTTGTTCGGAGGATTTTCCATAAAATCATCCTGTTCAATGTAGATCTCGCGGGAAAACGGAATTTGACGGGTTCCCATCTCTTCGTTCTCAGCGTTGTTTTCTGCTTCCAGCAGCTCGGTTTCACCTTCTGGATAGTTCGTAATGACGACCTTCAGAGGCCGCAATACAGCCATCGTGCGAAGAGCCTTCAGCTTCAAATCTTCTCTTATAAAATGCTCCAGATTGCGCTCGTCCACAAGGCTGTTGCTCTTCGATACGCCGATCTCGCGGCAAAATGCGCGTATCGCTTCAGGCGTGTAGCCTTTGCGGCGCAAGCCGCTGATCGTCGGCATGCGCGGATCATCCCAGCCGTCTACGACCGCCTCGTCTACCAATTGCTTCAGCTTGCGCTTGCTCATGACGGTATTCGTCACATTCAGACGGGCAAATTCATATTGGCGTGGAGCAGCTTCCATCTCGCATTCCGCGATCGTCCAGTCATATAGCGGACGGTGATCCTCGAACTCTAGCGTACAGATCGAATGCGTAATGCCTTCGATGGCATCGCTCAGCGGATGAGCGTAGTCATACATCGGATAGATGCACCATGCATCGCCCGTGCGGTGATGATGCGTATGTGCGATTCGGTACAGAACGGGGTCGCGCAGCGTGATATTCGGCGAAGCCATATCGATCTTGGCGCGCAGCACCCGCTCGCCGTCCTTGAACTCGCCCGCGCGCATACGCGTGAACAAGTCGAGGTTCTCCTCTACGGAACGGTTCCGATAAGGGCTCTCCTTGCCTGGCTCGGTCAATGTGCCGCGATATTCGCGCATTTGCTCTGCATTCAGATCACATACATATGCTTTGCCCTTCTTAATAAGCAGCACGGCACGGTTATAAAGCTCTTCAAAATAATCCGACGCAAAACGTAGATCATCCCATTCAAAGCCAAGCCAGCGGACATCCTCTTGTATGGATTCCACATACTCCGTATCTTCTTTGAGTGGATTCGTATCGTCAAAACGCAGATTCGTTCTGCCTTTGAACTCATCGGCAAGCTCAAAGTTCAGGCAAATCGACTTGGCATGTCCAATATGCAAATAGCCGTTCGGCTCCGGCGGGAAACGAGTGACAATTTCCTGCACATGGCCGCTCTTCAAATCTTCGGCTACGATGTTTTTTATGAAATTCGAGGATGATGACTTGTTCTCTACTGCATTCTCCATCTGCGACCAACCTTTCCCACGGAAAATATTTATCCTCTTATAATACACAAATTTCCGTGAAATTATAATACTCCCTGCATGTCGGCGTCATTTTCGCAGAAAGCACAAAAGCCCAACCTCTATTCGAGGCGAGCTGCCGATCGTATACATCAACGACTAGGGTCTGAGTTATTCAATGAATTATCAATTTTCCTCCAAAATTCATACTCAGTCATTTTCCCAGTAAAATAGTCGTACAGAATAGGGTTAACTATTCTTTGATACTCATTAAACTGCAATGTATCATAGAAAGGAATTTCCTGCTTAACAAGGTCTCCTTTTGGATAAAAATCTGTAAACTCAAAATTATAATGCTGATTTAACACACTTTTTTCATCATTCATATAAACTGGAAACCATCCAAAACTTCCAGGGTCATAAATCTGGTGCCTCTTCCCACTCATCACCGTTCTTTGAACGAAAAACTGTATGTTCAGAACCATGCATAATAGATTCACATTCAATATAATAATATTCATCATCTTTATATTGTTTAATAACCTTCCAATTCACTTTAAAATATTGATACTCCTCACTTAATTGTTTATTTATACTACTCGTTCCACCAATACTGAAAAATTCAGAATGCACCAAGTACGTGAATGGATAAAAAATATGGCTACTAGGAATAACCATTACTTGCATGTCAGAATATCGATATTGTTCTTAAATTCCCCTCTCAGTTTCTGTTCTCAAATATGCTTTGAAAACTATGCAGGAGAAACAAATAATGAACCCAATCATAAGGATCAGTTTCATTTTTTTATTTATAATGATCCCCAAAGTTAATGCTATAAATAAAATAAAAGGGATAATAAGATCATCACTCGCTAATAGACCCCACTCGAATTCTGCCACAATAAATGGATAAAATATGGCAACGCCATTATCAATAAGATCAACAGCAATATGCCCTATAACAACGGAGCTAGTGGTCCCCATCCACAATAGGTTCATAGATAAAATTTTTCTGGCTCTTCGCCACTAGCAATTATTTAGGCTGAAATGACTGCTTTACACTTCCAGAAAACCTATGAAAACCCGGTATAAAAGGGGCAAAGGGAGCTCCGTCGCTAGAGTATTGGTTTAATGGAAAAGTTAAGTTTACCAGCGAGCAAGTATACGAGCGCGATGATGTTCTTATGGGATCGAAATCCACGTGCCTTTCGCTTTGCAGCTTGAAA
>NZ_JBXCIW010000039.1:0-18655 GCF_056786335.1 Paenibacillus sp. Y280 | reverse complement strand
TTAGGCACGCCGCCAGCGTTCGTCCTGAGCCAGGATCAAACTCTCCAAATGGAAGTTTTCGCTTCGACGCGATGTCGAAGAGAAAAGCTTCATGTGTTTGAAATGCTCATTACTTTTATATCGCTTTTTCTTACGATTCGTTAAAATCGCAAGGGCAGTTATTACTCGTTGTTCAGTTTTCAAAGAGCAATCTATTCTCTCTTGTGTTAAGCTTGTTTTGCTTGTCGTCCGCATGTTTCTCTCGGCCGGAATTAGAATATATCATGTCCCCCTCTAATTGGTCAAGCATATATTTAAAAAAAGTTTTTATTTATGTTTTAATCGATTTTTTACCGTAAAATAGCGAATATTATCTTTTAATTAACGTTGCCTTTCATCTGTGAAGGCACATCATTGTTATTATAGAATAAGTATATAGATTATTAATTCATTCTGCGGAAGGAGCATCACAATGTCATTAACCGAAATCGATCGTCTCCAAGCGCTTCTGCCGCATTGGGTTGAATCAAGTCGACAGCAATGCAGTTATGGGAAAGTTGCCTCTTACATTCCTGAGCTGTCCAAATCACCAATAGGCGCATTAGGCATTCATATTATCGATGCAAACGGACATTCCATTTCAGCTGGAGATGCAGAGATATCTTTTACCATGCAAAGTATTTCCAAAGTATTCACGCTCATTCTAGCGCTTATGGACAATGGCGAAGACGCTGTCTTTGACAAAGTGGGCATGGAGCCGACTGGCGACAATTTTAACTCTATGCTAAAGCTAGAGCTTGTGCAGCCAGGCATTCCTTTTAATCCGCTTATCAATGCCGGCGCAATTGCCATCTCTTCATTAATTGGAGGTGCTAGCTCTACCGAAAAATCCATTCGTGTACTCGATTTCCTTCGCCTTCTTTCTAATAATGACTCGCTGAGCTATGACCTGGACGTCTACCGCTCTGAATCCGATACGGCTAACCTCAATCGTTCCATGGCTTATTTTCTAAAAGATAACGGAGTGCTCGAGGGTTCTGTAGAGGATGTGCTCGACGTTTATTTCCGCCATTGCTCCGTAAGCGTCACCTGCGCCGATTTGGCTCAAATGGCATTGGTGCTTGCGCATAACGGCAAAAATCCGCTAACCGGAGAACAGCTTATTCCCCGCCGCTATGTGCAAATCGCCAAAACATTTATGATTACTTGCGGCATGTATAACGCCTCCGGCGAGTTTGCCATTCAAGTAGGCTTGCCCGCTAAAAGCGGCGTATCCGGCGGTATTTTAACGCTAGTGCCTGGCCGTTTCGGCATCGGTTTAGTTGGTCCGTCCCTGAATCGCAAAGGAAACAGCATCGCTGGGGTTGCTCTGCTTGAATCGTTGTCCTATGAGTTTGATTGGAGCTTATTCTGACATCCCTTCCCTGAAAAAAATAAGGAGGACGTCCTTAGGGGGCGTCCTCCTTGTTCGATGCTTTCTTTAGGGCTGCGGATTGATCAGCTTAACGTTCTTGTTCAAAATAAAAAACTGCTCCGCCTTCTCGCGGTGCTCATCCGTAATTTGCCCGCTAATCGCCTTATAGGCAACCCAGACAGCTGTCGCATCGTCAACAAAACCAGCTACCGGCAAAAAATCAGGAATCAAATCAATCGGTAAAATCCAATAGGCAAGTGCACCAATTGCCGTAACCTTAGTTCCAATCGGCGTCTTCGGATCAGCCGAGCAATAATAAAGCGTAACGACTTCCTTAGCGAAAGGAACCTTTGCGGCATGCCGCTTCACCTTCGCCCAGAAGCCCTCCTCCACATACTTCGTTTGCTTCTCGTAGTCGCCGATTTTTCCGACCCACTGATTGATATCAACTTCATCTGGCGCTTTGTCTTTATTTAAATGCAAGGATGCCTCTAGCTCCTTATGGGAAACTTCGTAGGGAACGGCTTCTTCAATCAGCTTTTTGCCGCAAGAGGAGCAATCTGCTGCCATGAGCAATGACGAATCGATATCGTTGTTGTGTCCACAGCTTGCGCACTGGGCAATAGTCATACTTCCCACCTCCTTGTTTATATCTACTAATACTCCAACTACTTATAAATAGTTGCAATATTAAGCCGCTGATGAACGTTTATTCGACCAGCAACCCATTATTCATCTGGCCATTGACGAGCGAGCTATAGAAGCCCTTCTGCTCCAATAGCTTCGCATGGGACCCTTTCTCAATGATCGCGCCATCCTGCAGCACTACAATTTGATCCGCTTGCTGAATGGTATTCAGCCGATGGGCAATAACGAAGCTGGTCCTGCCATGCATAAGCCGCTGCAGCGCTTCCTGAATTTTAATTTCAGTGACGGTATCGATGCTGCTGGTAGCCTCGTCCAGCACAAGTATGGAAGGATTGGCAAGTATAGCTCTTGCAATTGCAAGCAATTGCTTCTGTCCTTGGCTGATACCGCTGCCGTCCGGCTTGAGAATAGCGTTGTAACCATCCTTAAGGCGCTTGATAAAAGAATGCGCATTCGCAAGCCTCGCCGCCTGCTCTACCTCTGCATCGGTCGCGTCAAGCTTGCCATAACGAATATTATCGCGGATTGTCCCCTCGAAAAGAAAGGGATCCTGCATTACGAATGCCATATGCGAGCGTAAATTTTCACGTTTAAGCTCCCGGCTGTCTTGCCCGTCGATCAAGATGCTGCCTGAGCTTGGATCATAGAAGCGGCACAGCAGCTGAATAAGCGTCGTCTTGCCCGCTCCCGTCGGACCAACCAGCGCAATCGTCTCTCCGGGAGACACACTGAAGGTTACATCGTTAATCGTAGCCGTGCGTCCCTCATATGCGAACGTAACATGATCGAATATGACTGTGCCTTTGACTTCAGCCAGCTCGCTAGCAGCGCCTTCATCCTTGCGCTCCTCTTCCTCGCCAAGCACGTCGAACACCCGCTCCGCGCCGGCAACCGCCGATAGCAGCGTATTCCACTGATTTGCAAGGTCATTAAGCGGCCGCGTAAACTGCCTTGAATACTCTGCGAAAATAACGATAACACCGACCGTAATGGCATCATTCAGCACAAAGATCGCGCCGATCCCGGCAATAATAGCAAAGCTTAAATTGTTAAGCGCGTTCATCAGCTTCGGAATAAACCCCGATATTGTCTGCGCCCAGAAGCCTGACACGCGAATGCGCTCATTGCGCTCTTTGAACGCGGCAATAACCGTCTGCTCCTGAGAAAAGGCCTTCACGATACGCTGTCCGGACAACGTCTCTTCTATATATCCATTCAGATCGCCAAGATTGCGCTGCTGAGCCTTGAATAGCCGTCCCGTTTGCTTCGTAATCCATTTCATGCCAAGGAGCATGAGCGGTACAACGAGAAAGGAAAGCAAAGTTAAAAGCGGACTGAGCGACAGCATGACGCTAACGGTACCAATGAGCAGAAGCACGCTTGAAAACACTTGAATGACCGAGCTATTTAGAGATGAGCTTACATTTTCAATGTCGTTCGTTACACGGCTCATTAGTTCCCCATGCTGACGCTTGCTGAAATAAGGAATCGGCAGCCGGTGCAAATGCTCAAACAATTGAACCCGCATTAGATATACCGTTTTCTGCGAAATCGTGATCATCCAAATGCTTTGCAGCCACATTGTAACGGAATGAAGCGCATAGACAACAGCCATCCCGATCAGAAAGACTACAAAACCGCTGTCCCTATTTATCAAAAAATGATCAATCGCCGTTCCTGCCAAATAAGGGCCAAGAAGCGAAAAGGCTGAGCTTAGCATAACCATGACGATGACAGCAGCTAATCTGCCTTTGTAAGCAATTAGATAGCTCCACATTTGCTTCAGCGTTTGTGAGGTGTTTTTGGCTCTCGGCTTACGTTTGCCTTTGCCCCCTGCTGTCTGTCCTTCTACTGCCGCCTTGGCAGCAGCTTCGGGCCTGCGATATTGGAAAGGTTCCTTTAATGAACTAAGCACGGGATACACCTTCCTTCCCGAACTGCGATTCGTAAATTTTTTGATATAGGATTGATTCTCTAGTCAGCTGTTCATGCTTGCCCTGCGCTAGCAATTGACCATCGTCCAGCAAGAGGATGGAGTCAGCCGATGCGGTGGAGCTTATTTTTTGCGTGACGAGGAAGGTCGTACATTTCATTTGTTTCAGCGCCTGAAGCAGCTTGGCTTCCGTCTGCACATCCAAGGCGCTCGTGCTGTCATCAAGCAGCAAGATAACAGGCTTCCTTACGAGAGCTCTCGCAATAGTGAGGCGCTGCTTCTGTCCGCCTGATAGATTAACGCCTTTTTGCCCAACGATGGTCTCATACTGCTCCGGCAGCTTCATAATCGTGTCATGAATTTGCGCCAGCTTGGCAGCCTCCATAATTTCTTCGAGCGTAGCATCCACTTTGCCCCAGCGGATATTCTCCTCCACGGTGCCGGTAAACAGCATGATTTCTTGAGGAACATATCCAATTTGCTTGCGCAGCTGGCCCAGCTTCAGCATCCGATTATCTATCCCATCTACGCGAATCTCGCCCGCTTGTACATCATATAGCCGCGGAATAAGCTGAATAAGCGAGGACTTTCCAGAGCCTGTCGCTCCCATGATCGCAATCGTCTCGCCTGGCTTTGCCTGGAAAGATATTTGTTGCAATACGAGCTCGTCAGAATCGGGATATTGAAACGAAACCTTCTCAAAAGAAACGCTGCCGCTATGAAGCTTTGCCTTCTCATCGCTGTCCGTAGAATCTGTCAAGTCGATATCAGTCAAAATAACCTCTTCAATTCTTTGCGCAGAAGCGCGCGCCCTTGAGAAGTTGACTACAATCATGGACATAATCGACATGGCTCCAATCGTTCTGGTCGCATAGTTGACGATGGCAATTACTTCACCTACGGTTGCTCCGTTTGTATCCAGCTCGATTCGGCCGAACCAAAGCACCGCCATAACGCTCGCATTCAAGACAAGCAAGACAATTGGCATTGTAGCCTCCGTCAAGCGCAGCGCCGCAACGGTGCGATCCATCAGTTGCTCGCTCGAGCGGGCGAAACGACCTGACTCATGCCGCATACGGACAAACACACGAATGATACGCATCCCGATCAAATTTTGCTGCATGACCCCATTCACTTGATCCAGCTGCTGCTGCACAGAGCGAAACAATCTCTCGCCCTTCTTAAGCACCCAGAGTAGAAATATCGCTAGAAATGGAATTGCGATAGCAAGCCAAATCGCCAGGCTCGGCTGTACGATAAACGCCATCACGATGCTTCCGATTACGAGCAGCGGAGCGCGGAGCATAATGCGCAGTCCCATAAACACTGTATTTTGCAGCTGTGTGACGTCGTTAGTTAGTCTTGTAATAAGCGAGGATTCCGGGAAACGATTAAAATTGGCAAATGAGAACGATTGTACTTTGTCATAAAGCCGCTCTCTCAAATCAAATCCAAGGCTTTGGCTGACATGAGAGGCGTAAAAGGAGCTGAGAATGCCTGCTGCAAAAGCTGCGATCGAGCAGCCAATTAAGAAGCCGCCCCATTGAAGCACTACGGTTAAATTGTCTTTCCCGATTCCATCGTCAATAATTTTGGAAATAATATACGGCTGCAGCAGCTCTACCATCAGCTCGGTCAGCATGAGAAGTAGAGCGACATAGGCGGTAAAACGGTATTTTTTGAGAAAGGCGAACATGGTCAGCATCTTTGTTCCTCCGAGTAAAAAAGGCTTAATCTAGCTATTATACTCATTATATCTTCTTGAAACAGAAATGGCATACACAACCTAACCATACAGATAGAAAAGAGGAAATTCGAAATCGAAGATATTGCGAGGACAACCGCGCTTGTCCAAGACAGCTACGCTGCATTAAACGCCGCGCGCATCCTCATAAAACACCCGGAACATGATGTCATGATTGTAATTGCCGAACCCTTTGCCATATATGGTCAAGCCTCCAACGTGCACAGCATCCTCCCTTACGCCAATGCGAAAAGTCCAGAAGTTGCGGTCAAGCCCAATCTCTCCGATTCCGATGGTTGACATATGCTGACCGTCGATCAGCGTGCCATCCTCTTGAATGCAAATGACCTTCAGCAGCCCGTATTGGTTGACGCGATCTCCCCACCAAGCTGGCGAGAACCGTCCCCGCACCTCGCCATAGTCGCCAGGGCTCGTCCACATGCCGATATCCATCCCATTCAGCGAAAAGTTAATATCTGACGGCCAGTTCTCATTTACGCCAGGCGCTTCCGAGCCGAGCTCAAGCGTAATTTCCAGCGCTACGGGACGCTGCCCCGAGAGCAAATAGTTAGGGACCTTATACTCGACGTAGCCTTTTCCTAACCATAAAATACCGGCGTTCATTCGTTCCGGCTCCAAGAAGAAGCGCGGATCATCAAATTGCCCGATCAGCTTGTCTACTGTGGCGATGCCGCAGGTTGGAAACACTTCAAACTGTGTAAAATGGCCCACTGGCACGCTGACATCATGCACCTTCTTCACATCCTGTGCCGGATGCGGCAGCTCGATTGCAATGGAACGCTCCGCAAGCGAGCAAATCTTGTGCGTCCCTCCGTCCTTGCGAACCATCTTCGTCTGCACGATACCCGCTTTTTCGAGCTTGCGTATATGCATGGTTACAATGGCGCTGCTTAGACCGACCGACTCCGCCAGCTCCTTCACATTCATCATGTTCGTAGCCAGCTGATTAATAATGGATAGCCTGACTGGGCTAGCCAAAGCTTCATATAACGGCAGCCAAGCCTCATCCGTATTGGCATGTATCATCGGTATCCCCCCTATCTCTATTCTATAATAAATGAAGGGCATCCCAAAAGCCGCAAATGCGGCTTCGTGATACCCTGATTGCTTCACCTATAGCTTAATCCACGATCATTGATGCTTTGTTAGCCACGCTCATTACTTCATCATTAAGTTAATGTAATCATTAATTAGTAAGTTAATCGTTAATCTGCACACTCATTAACATTTAACTATAAGCGATAGATTAATTCAAGTATTAATTTTGCGACAACGAATTAACTATATCATTAATTCATTTGCAATGGATGTGAAAAGTACTATTTTTAAGCCTTATAGGATTGAATTCAGCAGAAAAAATAGTTCAAATATCCTAATAAACTTCATTTGTTCCTTGAGTTAGTCCTCTTTATAGAATACTATGGAACTATAAGGTAATTCCAATGTTTCAACCATACGGCAGGAGTTGAGATCATGAGCAGTCCTACACGCTCACTAGAAGATGCGGCCGACCATATAATTGACACCCTGAAGCACTATCTTCAAGTAGATACATTAATCGTTATGACCATGGATGATACGGGTAGCAGAATCATTCGAGCATTCGGCAGTCATGAAAATTCCATTCAAGACAATCCCCTGCTTCCATTGCTAAAATGCTATAGCAGCCTCGTATTGAGGCAATCCGCACACACTCTTTGTATTCCTAACATCCTAGACGATCAGCGTACTGCCTCTCTTCCGAATGCCGAGCAGCTTGGCGCACACTCATTTGTTGGCGTTCCTGTAAAAACAGCTGATCAGCAGTTGTTTGGTGCCATTTGCGCCATACATAGCAAGCCGATTCTGTTTGATGAAAGGCAGCTCGGCTTCCTTGAATCTATGGCCGTTTTTTTGGGTTACATTCTGGATTTAGAAAATGCGAGTGTTACAGATAGCCTGACTGGTTTATATAATCGTAGATATTTGTCCCATATGTATCACAGCGACTCGGACAAGCAGTTTAGCGTGATATTCATTGACATCGATGACTTCAAGGAGGTCAACGATTCTTTTGGCCACGACTTTGGCGACCTGCTTCTGCTCCAAATTGCCGTTAGGCTTCAGCAAGGCGTACGAAAAACCGATACCCTGGTGAGGTATGGCGGAGATGAGTTCTTAATTTGCTTTCAGCATTTGGTTGATAACCATGATATTGATAGGGTCGCCGGAGAAATTAATGAATCGATCAAAAAGCCATTCTCCATCAACGGGAAGACCATTCATATTTCTGCAAGCATCGGCATTAGCCAAACTCATGGCACAGGCAACAGCCTAAAAGATCTGATTAGAGATGCTGACCAAGCGATGTACGGCATTAAGCAAAATGAAAAAAACCTTTGAAAAAGCCTGTCCCAACTCGGAAATAACACTCCAAGCGGCGGCCCTTCAAGGGTTCTTTAACGTTTCAGCGCGAGTTCAAAATGCATTTCGCAAATCGTTCCCTCATTCGGCTTGCTTCTGAAATGGATTTTGCCATTCATCGCTTTAACCAAGCTTATTACGACCATTAATCCAAGCCCTGTACCGCTCTCCTTCGTTGTAAAATACGGATTGCCCAGCCTTTTCACCTGCTTGCTGCTCATCCCAATTCCCGTATCTCGTATGAGAATTTGGACTTCCCCTTGCTCCAGCCGAGTATGTACCGATAATACGCCACCGCTAGACATCGATTCGATCGCATTTTTCATAACATTAAGCAAGCATTGTTGAAATTTCTTCGGCTCGCCCATAATATACATCGGTTCAACCCTCATGTGATGGATTTCTACTGAAATGTTAGAAAGGACTGAAAACGGCTGAAGCCATTGAACGATTCCGTCTACTTCTTCTTTTACATTAAGCAGCTTCGGCTCCTCTAAATTCGGTTTGGAGAAATTCAAATAATCGGTAATGATGCTATTCGCATGGTCAATTCCCTCAAAAGCATAGGTGCGGTAACGCTCGAACGCTTCTTTGCTCAGATCCTCCTTACTCATCAATTGCAAAAAACCTCTTGTCGTTGTCAGCGGGTTGCGTATTTCATGAGAAATGGATGCGGCCATCTGACCGATTAATTGATACTTTTCTGATAAAATGAGCTCGCTCTGTAATCTCTCTTGGTGCTTGACATAGAAATAGATATAGCTCGTGAGCTGAGAGGAAACTAGCGTTATGAGGACGATTGTAATGGTCATTTGAAAAGGGAATATCTTGCCTTGCATCCATAGGGCAGATAGATATATACCTAAATGAACCGCGACGAGTACTGCCGACAATAAGGACATTCGGCGCAGTGAGGCGTCTTCAAGGCGATCGTGCAGAATCAAGCCAAGCACTAAAAGTATGGAGCATGCCAAAATGGTGGGAAGCCAGTCGGTACCTACAATAAAGATGCCGCAAAAGACGAATGCTACCCATGTCGCAACGCCAGGAATGACCCCCTCAAACAGAGCTGCCAGCGCTATCGAGAGCGGAGTAAGATGCAACGCGTAGACAACGGGGTTTTGCTGCTCTAGTCCGAGATAGATAAAGCTCAAAACGATAAGAATGATTACGAAAAACAGATTGCGCCGTTTGCTTTGAAACAAAAACTTAGGCGAAACGACGAGGAATAGCAAGCAAGCCGCAATAATATAAAGTAATCCATGGATGACGGGTAAAAGTAAGATTTGGATCAAGCTGAAGTTCCTTCCTTACTGAAATTGAAGTTTTTTTGTCAAAATGTGACTTTATTCTACAAGTATTCGACATCATTCTGCATTTACCTTTGCTAATTGCTTTTTAGAATCATTTTTTTATTGTTGTCATAACCTTGGCCACTCCTTCATACACATGGTATGAATCGTATTTTCCAAATGCGGAGGGATGACGAATGAATCAGGATGAGATTCGCGCGCTGGAGCGGTCCATCGATGAAATAACGGAAATCGCGCAAGGCTTTGGGCTCGACTTTTACCAAATGCGATACGAGATTTGCCCTGCGGATATCATTTATACGTTTGGCGCGTACGGTATGCCGACCCGCTTCAGTCATTGGAGCTTTGGCAAAACCTTTAACAAGATGAAGATGCAGTACGATTTTGGACTAAGCAAAATTTACGAGCTCGTCATCAACTCCAACCCCTGCTATGCTTTCCTTCTTGATGGCAATTCCTTGATCCAAAATAAGCTTATAGTTGCCCATGTACTGGCACACTGCGATTTTTTCAAAAATAATGCACGTTTCGGTGTGACCAACCGCAACATGGTGGAGAGCATGTCTGCTACCGCTGACCGCATCCATCAATATGAAATGGATCACGGCACGGATGCCGTTGAGAAATTTATTGATGCCATTCTCGCTATCCAAGAGCACGTCGATCCTACGCTCATTAAACCTTATCAATTAGATAAGAAACGCTACATTGAAATGGTTCAAAAAGACAGTGAGCGCTCCGAATGGAATATCCCTGCTTCGCAGTATGACGATCTTTGGAATCTTGATCCCGATCGTACGGCTGCCGCTGCATCCGCTGCTCAATCGCAAGCTGCTGACGCCAAACGATTCCCGCCACGCCCTGAGAAAGATGTCGTGTGGTTTATTGAGGAATACTCGCCAACTCTACAGGATTGGCAGCGGGATATCCTTTCTATGCTGCGCGATGAGATGCTCTACTTCTGGCCGCAAATTGAGACAAAGATCATGAATGAGGGCTGGGCTTCCTATTGGCATCAGCGAATCATTCGTGAGCTTGATCTCACTAGCGACGAAACGATTGAGTTCGCCAAGCTCAACTCCTCCGTCGTTCAGCCGTCTCGGCATAGCTTGAATCCTTACTATTTGGGACTTAAGATATTTGAGGATATCGAAAAGCGTTTCGATAACCCTACCAAAGAAGAACAGGCACGCTTTGGACGTGTGCCCGGAAAAGGCAGAGAAAAAATGTTCGAGGTTCGCGAGTTGGATTCGGACATCTCCTTCCTCCGCAACTACCTGACTAAGGATTTGGTCAATGATCTGGATCTGTACATTTTCGAGAAAAAAGGGCCCGAGTGGAAAATTACGGATAAGTCTTGGGAGAATATCCGTGATCAGCTTGTTTATTCTAAAGTCAACGGCGGGTTTCCTAGCCTGATGGTTAAGGATGGGGATTTTAATCGTGTGGGTGAGCTCTATCTCATACACGAATATGAGGGCATGGAACTAGATCTCAAATATGTGGAACGAACCCTGCCTCATGTTGTTCAGCTTTGGGGGAAAAACGTTCATCTCGAAACATTCGTCGAGGATAAAGAGATCGTATTTAGCTGTGATGGGAAGAAGACTAGTCGGAAGTTCGTTTAGACATTGCTATTTTCACTTTCATCTTTATATTATCTGTTTTCAATAAAAAGATAATTTTAAAAAGCTCGACCTTCTAAAGGTCGGGCTTTTCCTGGTAGGGGTCGAAGGGGGTCGCTTCCCCTTAAATACAGAATATTTTCTAAGTACATTCTCACTACAAAGAGTCCTTTTCTGCAAGACTAAAAACACTCATAAGTAATGAAGAAATAGAACTGCTATCGAATACAAAATGCTCCACATAGTTCGTTGAACTAACGTTTCCCGTCCCTCGGTTTTAAGGGTTTATCTCACATATACTCACTCATTCGCAGGATTTCGTCATCTTGGATCAAGTCCATCTCAGGAAGCAACGCAGTTGATGCCGGTTGAGGTGGTGGGCTGGGCATGCGGAAATAGAGGAATACTCAGTAAATATTCCCCAGGCTAACTCTACTGCACGCATACTCCACATGATCCCTGGAGGTTCACCCTCCCAAATCTCAACGGGTCACTGCCCTTACATTCCTTCGTTATACCTGTCCAAGGTGTGGAGACCGATAGCGTTTAGCGGATGGGTCTGAGCCCTTATGGGTAACGAACTCGGTCCTCCGTGTTTTCTTTTTGAAATCCTGCGAATGAGTCAATATACGTGATTACTTCTAAACTTAAGCTGCTTCTGCCCATGCAACGACGGTTTTCTCTGGCGTGAACGTTTCTCCTCGTTGAACAATACCAACTAGAATTCGTGCCAGCTTTCCTATTAACTTAAATATGGATTGCTGCTTTTTCATCTTCTTTTCTTGCACATTATGCTCATGCAGATGGCGGAACACGGGGTTATTCCAAACGAGTTGAACCGTCGCGAGATAGAGGTATTTTCGCAAGGCGGAGTCTCCTCGTTTCGAAAGAACAATTCGTCCTTTTCGCTTTCCTGACGTACTTTCAGCCAAATTTAGGCCAGCTTTCCGTAATACCTGACGTCCATGCGCATACTGTCTTAAATCTCCTGTGCCTGCTAGTATGGCCGCGGTGAAGATCTTCCCGAGACCTTTTATGGTGCGAAGCTGCTGCGCCATAGGAATCTCAGAAAGCAGAGCTTCGATGTCCTCTTCAATCTGTTCAAGCATGGTGGTAACTCGTTCATATTCTTGAATGAGCCGTATTAAATCTGCCTTCGATTCTTCTAATGCGGTTCGATCTCCGACACTGCGTTTAGCGTGAGCGATGAGCTGTGCAGCCTTCTCAATCCCCATAGAACCCCCAGCGCGCTGCATATGGACTCGCCAAGCATTGATGATGTCCTGTACAGTATACGTCTCCAAATCTCGTGGGCAAGGGAATGTCTTGAGAGTCGCCAATGATCGCTTACAGGTCCAATCTTTGAATACGGATGGATACTCAGGAAAGCGAATGTCCAACCAGCGTATGATTCGATTCTGCAGGCGTACACTGTTCGACACCCAGAATTCGCGATCACTCATTATGGTCCGTAAGCGTTGAAACACAAGCGATTGACGCGTGTACTCATAGTAAAAGCCTCGACTTACTGAATCTGCGATGACAAGTGCATCTTTGGGGTCGTTCTTTGATGGACTGTTATCTCGATTTTCTTTATTACGCTTCGTCGTAGCAGGGTTAACCATAACCACGTGTAATCCCTTATCTGATAACCAGTTTGCCAGGTTAAACCAGTAATGACCGGTTGGCTCCATGCCGATGATGAGCCTCTTTAATCGATGTTTCTGCTGTAATTCAGTTATCCAGCGGCTTAATTTTTCAAAACCTTCGATAGAATTCGAAAACGAGAGATGTCGTTTTGAAATGACGATTCCTCGGAAATTTGTGGACTGTGCCACGTGAGTTTCTTTGGCCATGTCGATCCCTACGACGAGATGCGAGGTGGTAATTCGTTCAATCCGTTGATTTTGTGCGTCTGATTGCTTAAACTTCATAGTAAGAGCGCCTCCTTGATGTGTTGTCGACAAACCCATCATACCGAGGCGCTCCTTTTTTGACAAAGGCTATTTCTTAGCCTCAACAGGAATGTTCCTATTTATCTTAGGGTGAAATCCTGCGAATTCATGAGTCTGAGTGAGGAAATTGAATCATTTCGAGTGAGCAGAGCGAACAACTCCCCTTCGACGATTCAAAATTGTGTAATTCGGGGCATTAATGGGAACGACTAACAACTAAACTAAAAAATATGTGAGGGTTCTAATTTTGATAAAAAATACTCTTGTTGCATGTGTACTGCTCTTTAGCCTTACAACGGCTGTTTTTTCAGCGCCACAGAATGAAGATGTTGCTCCTATTGTTGAAGCAGATACTGACTTTTGTGAAACAATTAAATATGCTTTAATAAACAGCCTTCGTCCCACCATTGACAAAGCCATTGAAGAACTATATACAAAACAGCCCACATGGGCAGCATGGGACACCGAAATTACGAAAGTGAAGCAATTGTACGGTATCGGTGGTGCGTACGAAATCACTTTAAGAATCAATACTTATTATGGACCACACATTTCTTACGGAATTGATGAAGTGAAAGTAGAAGTGGGCGGTGGAAACCCCAAATTACTGAGTTTCAAGCATATCAAGGACCTATAAAGGTTTCGTTAATCTGCTCGTTAGTTAATGAAGCACCGTCAGTCTAAAACTTTATATTTCTAGTCTACAACTTTATTTTCACAGTTTATCAAGAGCTGATTTCAAAAAAATCAATAAATTAAGCTATTCGAACATATTGGTCATGAATAATATGTCAAATACCTTATTTTCTTAATACTTATTCAACTAACGCTTTCGTTAGCGTAATCTTTTGTAAACTGCCGTTAGTTCAGTATCGATTCAGTTCTGACACATCAAACAATAGTTTTCTTGAAGTAATAATGCTTACTCCCGATTGGAGCTTCTTCAAATACTGCAACTTGGTTGTAACCATTCTTTAAATAAAACTCAGGTGCTTGAAAACTGAAGGTATTTAGCTTAATAAACGTACAGCTTTTTTCTTTAGCGATATTCTCAATAAGATATAACAGGCGGGTACCGTAACCCATCCCTCGAAGAGATTTTTCTATCCAAAGAATATCAACCTCTACCCAATTCCAACAGAGAGTGTGCAATCGCCGCGTGATCCTATATTAATCGAGTTTATTTAGGATGTGTCTGAAAACTAAAGAATTTTGTGATATGATTTGAGAAAAACGATTGGAGCATCAATCATGATTCAAAGACGGTATGAACTAAGCGATGAACAATGGGAACAAATTAAGGATATGTTCCCTCCATATAAAACAGGGC
The DNA here is from genome assembly GCF_056786335.1 of Paenibacillus sp. Y280. Lineage (NCBI taxonomy): Bacteria > Bacillati > Bacillota > Bacilli > Caryophanales > Paenibacillaceae > Paenibacillus > Paenibacillus sp. Y280. The sequence continues at coordinate 4,290 of NZ_JBXCIW010000039.1, read as the reverse complement.
GTCCGTCAAAATTAAGTAATCGCATCATGTTTAATGCTATTCTTTGGATCGCTCGTAGTGGGGCCGCATGGCGTGATCTGCCGGAAGAACGATACGGTTCATGGAAAACCGCCTACAGTCGATTCTGCAAATGGAGAGATACGGAATTACTTTTCGCCATCTTCCAAGCACTTCACGTAGAACCTGACTTTGAAAACTTGAGCATTGATTCTACATCGGTTAAAGCCCATCAACACAGTGCTGGCGCTAAAAAAACGCAAAAGGAAACGAAGTAAATCAGCACATCGGCGTCAGTCGTGGCGGAAAGACAACCAAACTTCATACGGTAGTCGATGGATTAGGAAATCCTCTCGCGTTTCTTCTGACGGGTGGTCAAGTCTACGATTCGGTTCCAGCAATCGATTTACTTCAAGAATTGGATGTTACGGGAAGCCATATTCTTGGCGACAAAGCCTATGGCTCAGAAGCGATTCGGAATTGGATTACGGCTAGGCAGGCATCCTACACCATTCCGCCTAAAGCGAATAGTCAAAATCCATGGAAAGTGGATTGGTATCGGTACAAAGAACGCCACTTAGTTGAGTGCTTTTTTAATAAAATCAAACACTTTCGCCGTGTGGCTACTCGTTACGACAAGTTGGCCACGTCATTCCTGACGTTTGTATACGTAGCTGCCATTTTCAAATTGACTCAATGATGAGTTTTCAGACACGTCCTAGTTGAATAAAATGCAAACAGACGCAACTGATCAGATGTCAGTTGCGTCTGTTTACTTATCGTTACCGTATTAAATAGGCTCTGTTTTTGTAACTTCGATATTAGTATCGCTCAAAGATACTGCATATCCACCAGCAGACTCCTCATAAACTCCTATCTGAGTACCAGTTGAAGAGTATTTTTTCCATTGCAACTTCCCGCTTGAATTAGCCGCAACCTGATAATTTGTTAAATAGATTGTTGTACGTGGTAATACCTCTTGATTCGCGCCATATTTTACATTCTTTGTCCATCCTCTTTCCATGCCCCATGAGCCACCAATTTGAGCTTCAACTTTAGTGAAAAACGGTACTCCGAACTCTCCTTTTATACTAAGGTTAGTTGATACATTCCACTTTCCAGATGTGGTGTATTGTTGTTCATACTGGATCGTTCCACCACCATCAGAAGAGTTTTGATAGCGGAATATTCCAAGATTCTGATAATGCCAATCCCTTACTGCTTGAGTACTTGGTAAGTATGTTTCAAAAACATACTTAAAACCATCATTAGTAGGCGGTCCCATTTGATTCACTCTTTGCGAAAGTGGGACAACTTCCGTGGTATTCCCGTTTAAATCCGTTTCCCAAGCTCTAACTTCAGGAATTGGGATTTTCTTGGAAACTTTCGAATCTGCCAACTTCTGTATTGTGATAGGGGTATTGTCTTGAGCGCTGACGATGGCACTAGAGGTTGTCATTGTGACTAGGGCTAGAGCACAAACTGCAATCTTCCTTTTAATTTTAAAATTCATAATAATTACATCCTACTAATATTTTACTTCTTTTTAAGTATATACCATTTTAATAGGGTGTTCAACATTATTTATTATAATACTTGTCTAATATATTTAGCACAGACTTTACTGCTTTTTTCGTAGTGCTATTATTTGCTTTTGTTTTTGCATTTTGAGTAACGGTAACGATTAGATTTCTATATGTGTACGTCGCCATATCAGTTCTATCTGATAATTCAGGATCGGCTCCGTCATATCCAGTAGGGACTTCCCAAGCAACTAAGTTTTTTCCCATATCTACTTCTGTATAAGCGAAACGCACATAAAACTGAATAGACTTATCCTTATTTTCAAAAATAAATAGTTGTTGTGTAGGATTAAAATCGCCACTTCCACCTCCAAGAGTTATGGTGTCTTTCTTGTTAAATGTAAAATCTCTTTCTATTAAAAAAATTGTTTTATACGGTTGAATTAATGAGAAACCATCTATAACTATATTGCTTTCAAAATCCTCCATGAATTTTGTGAAATCATCATACTTGGGTATGTTTACAGTATCTATTACGCTCTTGTTTGATGCTGTTACTTGTGGTGTTTGTACATTAGATCCATTCGAACAACCTGTTAGAGAAATGGAAATCATCAAACAGCTGATTAGAAATAACAACATTTTTTTCATATTATTACATCCTCCTCGGGAAGCACAAAAATATACAACTGATAAATCAAAACAGGGATTGTAATACATAGCGATTGAATAAGCATAATTTTCATATATATCGAAACAGAATCAGTAATCTTAAAGAAGTTCAACTCAAGGCTATAATTTTCCGCTGAATCTTTTATAATTTCCACAAAAAATGGTGTTGTAAAGTACGATGCACAGAGAAAAATGATAAAAACCAAGATGGTGATAAGTAATTGTTTTCTTAATTCCAATAAATGATTTAAAAACGGGCTGGGTTGATCTGATTTTCTATTGATCATGCCCCCTCCTTTAAATCTAGAATTGTATAAATTTTTCATTATTTCACATTTACATAAATACTTCCGAAAAGTTGTTCACCTAGATATACATCAAGCCTCCACAATCCTTTAGCTGGTAATTCCATATTTGAAGGAATATGTGCATCTGCCCCGTGGTTAGGCCCTGCTAAATCATGATACTCCCAAACATGTTTTTTATCAGGAGTACCTGCACCCTCAACTAAGGCTGGTTGTTTTTCCTTAGTTTCTTGATTTATTGCTTCTACTTTGAAAGGTGTTTTTGAAAGTTCGTCCTTAGTGCCCCAGAAATGCCACATATATTTATTGGCTTTTCCAGAAATAAAGTCCGGCCCAAGAATCGCTAATTTATTTTTAATCCCTTGCATCTCTACATCGCCAACTTTGAAATGAGAACTTGGTACATTCTGCTCTGGAATTTGGTCATACTCTGCATTTGAAGAAGATCCATTAACTATGAGTGAAAAAATGAAAAATATAATAATTCTATACATCCTATTCCTCATTAATCCCATTCATATTATTTATATTAATATATAAGTTTGATAGCGTTTTCATTATCCCTTCTAAAACTAAAAAGTAAAAGAAAATATATTATTTTTCCTCCTATAATATTACACAAGATGTATGTATTTGGAAATGGTTCTACCGACTCATTTGTTTCCAGCTTATCTTGATTTAAAAAAAGCGCAGAAGTGGTAATATGATAAAAAGGAATCATATTAGAAGATACTCATATGTAATGAAGGAATTAATTTTGGGACAAAATATATTGGATGTAAAAGCAAATTTTTCCGTGGGTTTAGCAACAAAACGAGGCTTCAAATATTGGAACTTATCAAAGACCAAGAAAAAACGATTTCTCAAATTGTGGAAGAAGTCAGTGGGAATCAATCGAACATTTCGCAGCATTTGGCTTGTTTAAAAGGGTGTGGAATAATCGTTGGACGCCCAGAAGGTAAATTCATTTATTACAGTTTGCGAAGCGAACAAATCAGGATGTTGCTTTCGATGATGGATGATGTATTCCATCAGGTGGAAGAAGATGTTGCTGCATGCGAGAGAAATGAACCGGTTATTACGACATTATTATTCTAAATCCTTTATTAGGTATTTAGCCCCCTCCTTTTTTTTAATAGAATGCGTGGGAGCATCAGTCACTCGCTCTAATGCGCGTGCCTTTTCTCGATCCTGGTCAAACAAAGATATTTGATATTCATCATCAGACGAGAACTTTGATAAGCTAATTTATGTGTATCTTTCTTTTAGAGAACGTACCTGCATTACTTAAATAAACAATTTCTACGACAGAGCCAATCCATTTCTCCATCTTCATGATATCACTCCCGATAAGAACGTTTGCTCTTAATTATATACAGAACAAACGTTCTTATTCTGGAGCGAATTTTTTACTTCATACAGAATAGAAAATATAAGGATTAACACTTCAATGAAAGCGAACTATTTAGTCTTTATTATGGCCATAATTGTCTAGGTGTACTATTATGAGTCGATACATCAAGTTCATATAAAACCACCTTATTTCTGGCTTCTGCTGTTATAAAAAAATACCACTCAATATCACCATTTCTCCTGCGAACGGTTTTAAAAATCTTCTGTTGGATATCTTTATAATATTGAAACTTAGCAAAAACTCCTGGTATCCCTTTCAAAGGGAGTAAGCGTCAAATAGCCCCCACCTTGTCATCAGATGAGAGCTAAGATAAGCTGGATTAAGATTTAAACACGTGGCAAGTCAGCGGTAGCGATGTTGACCAAGGCAACAGCTTGTC
>NZ_JBXCIW010000038.1:0-19838 GCF_056786335.1 Paenibacillus sp. Y280 | reverse complement strand
CATAATGAAAAATGGGATTAAATGAAAAATCCCCCTACCCAAGTAGGAGGATGCTAATAAAGATGGTTCGAGGAAACCCTTGTCCCATCAGCCTCGGCAAATGCCGAGAGGCTATTTGTATATAAAGGGAGGCGACACCCTTCGACCCCTACCAGGAAAAGCCCGACCTTTAGAAGGTCGAGCTTTTTAAAATTATCTTTTTATTGAAAACAGATCATATAAAAACGAAAGTGAAAATAGCAATGTCTAAACAAACTTCCGACTCGTCTTCTTCCCATCACAACTAAACACGATCTTTTTATCCTCGACGAACGTCTCCAGATGCACGTTTTTCCCCCAAAGCTGAACGACATGAGGCAGCGTGCGCTCCACGTACTTCAGATCGAGCTCCATACCCTCATACTCGTGGATCAAATAAAGCTCACCCACACGATTAAAATCCCCATCCTTAACCATCAAGCTCGGAAAACCGCCGTTCACTTTGGAATAAACGAGCTGATCACGAATGTTCTCCCAAGACTTATCTGTAATCTTCCACTCCGGCCCTTTTTTCTCGAAAATGTACAGATCCAGATCATTGACGAGATCCTTAGTCAAGTAGTTGCGGAGGAAGGAGATGTCGGAATCCAGCTCGCGAACCTCGAACATTTTTTCTCTGCCTTTGCCGGGCACGCATCCGAAGCGTGCTTGCTCTTCCTTGGTAGGATTATCGAACCGCCGTTCGATATCCTCAAATATTTTCAATCCTAAATAATAAGGATTCAAAGTGTGCCGAGACGGCTGGACGACGGAGGAATTCAGCTTGGCGAATTCAATCGTCTCATCGCTAGTGAGATCAAGCTCGCGAATGATTCGCTGATGCCAGTAGGAAGCCCAGCCTTCATTCATAATCTTCGTCTCGATTTACGGCAAGAAGTAGTGCATCACATCGAGCAGCATGGACAGTATTTCCCACTGCCGATCCTGCAGCGTCGGCGAGTATTCCTTGTTGAACCACACGACATCCTTCTCAGGTCGTGGTGGGAAACGTTTGGCGTCAGCCGCTTGCGACTGAGCCGCCGATGCAACGGCAGCAGTCCGATTTCGGGGATCGGGTAATACTGTTGATAATGAACGAGTGGAAATTAGGAACGATCGCTTTGATCATGGTACAATTAGTAAAAGTTCACACGCAAAATCAGAAGGAGGTCGAACATTGTGTCAAATCCAGATGAGAAGAAAACCCATACCTATCAAGATTGGCTGACATGGGACGGATCTTGGGAGTTAATTAATGGCAAAGGATATAATATGTCTCCAGCTCCGACCTCATTGCATCAATTTATTGTAGGAGAGCTTCATTTCGCTCTACGTAATTTCTTCCAGAATCGGAGCTGCTATGTGTTCGTTGCTCCATATGATGTGTTCTTCAGCGAGAGTGAAGATTTTAAGGCACCTGATCACATCACGCAGCCCGATCTTTCGGTCGTTTGCTCAAAGGACCAAATATCCAAGAATGGCTGTCACGGTGCGCCAACTATAATCATTGAAGTACTTTCACCTTCCACTGCATTGAAGGACTTTAATGAGAAGTTTAACTTATATCAAAAGTATGGGGTGCAGGAATATTGGATAGTCGATCATGGGAATCGAACGGTTCATGTATATGCGCTACAGGATGGCAGTTACCAGGTGCGTCATTTATATACGGAGCAGGAAACGATCCAATCTATCGTCTTTAAAGATTTACTAGTGCCTATGAACACGCTGTTCAGACTATAATAACAAACACAATCAGCCGGCGAGATACACTTTCGACCGGTTATTTTTGTCCCCCGATATCAAAGCACCTTGGCGAGACGAAGCCTAGCCTTCGTTCGTAATTTTCGTCTCGATTTGCAGCCATTCATGATACAGGCAATTTTACGGCGTGAGATTTGATATTCTTTTTCTCGCCATTCGAATTTAATTTTTCGTTTGCCAAAGTTATTTCGACTAGCTGTAAAGATATCTGCATCCGCCTGTTCAATTTTTTGCTCCTCATCATTCTCTGCTGGTATGGAGGGATCGAAAGTAATCGCCAAATAGCCTTCTTCTTGATGACAAGATGAGGGTTATTTGGCGATTAGCTTGAATGGAATCTTGTAAAAAAATGTGTAAAGCTATCCGAGATGGTGTATTTCCCAATTATTTTAAAATTAGGAAGGGTCATATCAGTTGATGTCGAATAAATATCATAAGTCTTTTTGCCTAAATAAGTATATAGATGGTCAATTAGTCGTAGTTCAGGAGGCGTTATGGAATATATTGCACATATTCGTCAGAAGGACGGAATAATTCAGACGGTGAAAGAACATTCGCAGGAAGTACAGCAGGGCAGTGAGTATCGTGGCGAGAAGATAGGAGTCCGTCATCTGGCGGGTTTGGCTGGATTATTGCATGACCTTGGGAAAAATACAAATGAATTCAAAACATACATCCAAGAAGCGGTAGCTAATCCAGATGCACCACCTCGCAGAGGCTCTGTTGATCACTCCACAGCAGGTGGCAAATTAATATACTCCCGTTATCATCTTGAGAAATCACCAGTGGAAGACAAGCTAGCTGCGGAGTGGATAGCTAATTGTATTATCTCGCACCATCAAGGATTAAGAGACTTTCTCGATCCCCAATTGACATCACCCGTTCACGAGCGATTAACTTTAAAGAAATTAGATGAGTTCGAACAGGCTAAAGCTGAACTTTTCAAGTATGTTCCAGAGAAAGAATTAGACCAATATTTTTCGAAGGCAAAATCGGAGCTTAAGCATTTACTGGGTGTTATCCAAAAGAATAGCCTGCTGCCTATAGCATCTTCACTGCTTATTAAATTTATATTCAGTTGTATCATTGATGCGGACCGGACCAATACGCGGGAGTTCGAGGAGAGCGAGAAACCGGAGCCGCCACTGGACAGCTCGGCATTCTTTCAAAGAAGCTATGAGGCTTTGATGAACAAGCTTCGGGAGATGGATCAGGCGGATGATGCAGACCATTCGATTAATCGCTTGAGAAGAGAAATGTCCCTTCAATGTGATTTGTTTGCTCAACGGCAATCCGGAATTTACTCGTTGTCTATTCCTACCGGAGGCGGAAAGACGCTGGCGAGCCTGCGTTATGCTTTGAAACATGCAACAATCTACAGCAAGCATCGAATTATATACATTGTTCCTTATACAACAATTATTGAACAGAACGCAGCTGAAATTAGAGAGATTTTACAGGAAAACGATATGATTCTGGAACATCACTCCAATGTCATAGAGGAAAGTGATTCTGAGGATGAGCATTATAACGTTCGCAAGAAGAGGATAAGGCTTGCTAGAGATAATTGGGATCGCCCGGTTATATTTACGACGATGGTGCAGTTCTTGAATACGATTTATGCTAAGGGAACACGAAATGTTCGGAGAATGCACCAGTTGTCGAATGCTGTAATTATATTTGATGAGGTTCAGTCTGTGCCTGTCAAATGCATCTCTTTATTTAATGCGGCAGTAAATTTCCTGCATATATTAGGTCGCTCAAGTGTGTTGTTGTGTACGGCTACTCAGCCTACGTTGGACTACGTGAAAAATAAGCTTCATATTTCGAAAGATGCTGAAATGATCGAGAATCTAGATGAGGTGGGTGAGAACTTTAAACGCGTAAATATATGCGACCTCACGACAACGCTCGGATGGGATGCCGAACAGCTTGCCAACTTTGTTCAGGAGCGAATGAATGAGGTAAACAGCGTCCTTGTTATTCTGAATACGAAGACGGCTGTGCGCAAGCTGTTTGATAGATTAGCAAGCGAAGAGTGGCTGAAGGAAAGCGGTGTAAGTGTGATCCACTTGAGTACGAATATGTGTGCGGCTCACCGCAAAGATAAATTGTCAAAGCTGAAGCAGTCGCTTGAGTTGAGAGAGCGAGTTATCTGTGTCAGTACGCAGCTTATAGAAGCCGGAGTGAATATTAGTTTTGAATGCGTCATTCGTTCTCTGGCCGGCTTGGATTCGATAGCGCAGGCAGCGGGGAGATGCAACCGCCACGGCAAAGATGAAATTCGTAATGTGTATATCGTTAAATCTGCCGATGAATCGCTGAGCAAGCTGCCAGAAATTAAGATTGGAGCAGAACAAACACAACGACTATTAGGAGAATTTAAAAAGGAGCCTGAACGCTATGATTATGATTTGTTGTCGGCGTCAGCTATGAAGGCTTATTTTGAATATTATTTCCACTATATCAAAGATGAGATGCATTATAGGGTCCCGAAGCTGGACAAAAATCTTTTTGATTTGTTAAATCACAATAAAGCTTATTTTGAAGGTTATAAAAACAAGCATGGTAAATATCCCGAAATTTTAAGCCGTACATCTTTTGCAACCGCTGAGCAATACTTCGAGGCTATTAGCAGTTCAGCCAAATCAGTTCTGGTGCCTTACAACGACGAAGCTATGAGTTTAATACTGGCGCTTAACGGAGAGCTTCAAGCTAGAGAGCTTGGCGTGCTGCTTCAGAAGCTTCAGCAATATGTAGTCAACATGTATGACTATGAGTTGAAAAAGCTTGAGAAAAATGGTGATCTCTATCATCTCATGCATGGTCATGTTATGGCGCTTCGCGAAACAGCATATTCTGAGCAGTTTGGAGTCGAAGCAAATGGAGAAGGCGAATGGCAGACGGTGATGATTTAAGTGGACTATTTATAAGAAGGGAGGTGATTGAATGCGAAACCAAATAGAGTTTGAGGTTTATGGAAGCTACGGACTCTTTACCGATCCGTTAACCAAACTTGGAGGAGAGAAATTCTCCTATCAGATCCCTACTTACCAAGCATTGAAGGGAATTGTTGAAAGCGTATATTGGAAGCCGACTTTGATTTGGTATATCGATGAGGTTAGAGTCATGCGTCCTATTCAGACTGAGTCCAAAGGTATTCGTCCCATTGAGTATAACGGCGGAAATACGCTGGCCTACTATACATACCTGAAAGACGTGAAATATCAAGTACGAGCTCATTTTGAATTCAACCCCCATCGTGAAGAATTGAATTACGACCGTAACGAACATAAGCATCACAACATTGCAAAGCGGGCTGTGCAGGCAGGAGGACGCAGAGATATTTTTCTAGGTTCGCGTGAATGTCAGGGTTATGTTGAGCCTATCATCTTCGGCGAAGGAGAAAGCTTCTATGATGCTGTTCCGGAGATTGATTTCGGTATGATGGTACATGGTATCAGCTATCCTGGTGAAACGGGAAGGAATGAGCGGGAAACCCGCTTATGGAGGGCCAAGATGGAATATGGCGTCATACGGTTTATCCGTCCAGAACAATGCACGATAGTGCGAAAGACAGGGGAGGGAACGGCGAAAGCATTTGATTCAGCTAGTATGCAGCCTGTAGACGACTTGTACGAAGAAATATTTCCGGATGGAGGAGAGTGAATGAGTTGGCTCGCTAATCTGCACAAGACATATGAAGATCATGCACATGCGATTGGACTGTTTGAAAAAAAGAGAAATGATCGGGAATATGCGTTAATTCCTATTTCTCATACAACACAGAGTGCTCATATTGAGGTGTCACTCGATGGGCAGGGGAGCTTTATCTCGGCTAAAGTAATTGACAAGAGCGAGGGTAGCACCATTATTCCATGTACAGAGGCGTCAGCAAGCCGGACAAGTTCTCCTGTACCCCATCCTTTATTTGACAAGCTGGTATATGTAGCAGGCGACTTTGTCCATTATTGCGGAGAAGTCAAAGGAACGCCTTATGAAGATTATATGATGCAATTGCGTTCATGGTGTGCTTCTCCTTTTACTCATTCCAAGGTGGAGAGCATCTATACGTATCTTAATAAAAGAACACTAATGGCGGATTTAATTTCGAACAAAGTTCTCTGGGTCGACGATCAACAGAAGCTGATCGATAAGTGGACAACGGCGATGGAAGAGAAGTACGGTGAAAAACCTGAAATTTTTAAAGTAATCGCCTCTGAACAAAGCTCCGCTTTTGTCCGGTTTGCTGTGCAAGTGTCGGGGGAAGTAGAATCCAGGTTGTGGCGTGACCGCTCCGTCCAGCAATCCTTTATTCAATTTTATGAAATGAAAATGACGGAAATGGACTTATGTTATGTAACGGGCAAACAGCTTCCATATGCAGACAAGCATGCGTCCCGCATACGAAATTCGGCTGATAAATCCAAGCTTATTTCAGCCAATGATAAGGATGGCTTCACATTTCGAGGCAGATTCCGAAGCAGCCGCGATGCGGCGGTGGTCGGATACGAAGTATCACAGAAAGCGCATAATGCGTTAAAGTGGCTGATTGACAGACAATCCTTCACGATAGACGGCAAAGTGTTTCTGGTATGGGGAACAGGGAATTTGGATGTTCCGGACCCTTTCGGCGATGCGTACAGTTTGTATCAGGATGAGGATGAGGATCAAGCAGTCGGGGACGGAACGCATAAGGAATTTGCGAATCAGGTCCGATTAGCAATTGGCGGCTATCGCTATGATAGCGAATATCAATCCAATGTCATCATTATGGTGCTGGATGCAGCTACACCGGGTCGAATGTCCATCGTCTATTATCGTGATATGAACAAGGAACTGTTTTTAGATCGTTTGCAGGGTTGGCATGAAACCTGCTCTTGGTTGCATCGATACAGAAAAGACAAGGACAATCGGATCATATCATTTATTGGAGCTCCGGCAACGCGCGATATTGCATTTGCCGCATACGGTCCGCGAACGAATGAGAAGATTGTTAAGGGCCTGATTGAACGGATGCTCCCGTCGATTATCGACGGGCGCAAGATTCCGCTAGATATTGTACGGAGTGTTGTTAGCCGTGCTTCCAATCCGGTAGGGATGGAACCATGGGAATGGGAGAAGACACTAAGTATTGCCTGTGCTTTAATCAATAAAACATTCGAGAAGGAGGGCTTCGGGGTGAGTTTGAACACGGAAAGCACAGATCGTAATTATTTGTTCGGCAGGATGTTGGCGATTGCTGATGTTTTGGAGAGAAGGGCTCTCGGTCGGGATGAGAAACGGACCTCTAACGCGGTGCGCTATATGAATGCTTTTGCACAACGTCCTGGTCGAACATGGACCATCATTCAGTCAAACATTCAGCCTTATCAGGCGAGATCAGGTAAAGATTTGAGCTATTATAGTCGCCTTCTGGATGAGGTTGGCGCTAAGCTGCAACTGGAGGATTTTACAGATAAACCACTTAGCGGGTTGTACCTGCTTGGATTTTATAGTCAGCGCTATGATTTATATACAAGCAAGAAGGACAAGGAAGATAGAGAAGCAGATGCCGAGCTGGATTATGAAAATAATGAACAGGGAGAGATTTAAAATGAGCATACTTGATCACAAGGTAGATTTTGCTGTTGTATTATCCGTCCGCAATGCCAATCCGAATGGCGATCCATTAAACGGGAATCGTCCTAGACAAAACTATGACGGTCGTGGTGAAATTTCTGATGTTTGCATCAAAAGAAAGATTCGAAATCGGCTGCAGGATATGGGCGAATCGATTCTTGTACAGTCCGATGAAAGACGTGTTGATGCTTATCGCAGCATTAAGGACCGTGTAGATGCGAATGCTGATGTTCAGGAATTTGCGAAAGGAAAGAAACAGAACAATGAGCTTTATGCTCAGGCGGCATGCAACTCATGGATAGATGTGCGAAGCTTTGGACAAGTATTTGCTTTTAGCGGCTCTGATGTGTCGGTTGGCATTCGAGGCCCGGTATCGATTCACACGGCAGTAAGCTTGGATTCGATAGATATTTCCAGCATGCAGATTACAAAGAGTGTGAATGCTGTAACGCAAAAGGATCCCAACAAGAAGAGCTCCGATACAATGGGAATGAAGCATAGAGTGGATTTTGGCGTGTATGTATTCTACGGAAGCATTAATACGCAGTTGGCCGAGAAAACGGGGTTTACGTATGAGGATGCTGAGAAAATCCGGGAATCGCTAAGGACATTGTTCGAGAATGACACATCTTCCGCGCGTCCTGATGGAAGCATGGAAGTTCATCAGCTTTACTGGTGGGAGCATCAGTCCAAGATGGGACAGTACTCGTCAGCCAAGGTGCATCGTTCTCTGCAAATCAGGTTGAAAGAACATATTACGGAAGCAAAATCGATTGACGATTATAGCTGCACACTTTTGCCGCTGGAAGGCTTGAAAGCTCAAGAGTATGCAGGTCTATAACGAAGAGGATTATTTGCTTCTATCAGGGATTCAGCATTTCAACTTTTGCAGAAGGCAATGGGCACTGATACATATTGAGCAGCAATGGGAAGAAAATGTTCGAACAGTGGAAGGCGCTCATCTGCACAGAAAGGCGGATCAGCCTTTTATCCGTGAAAAAAGAGGGGATAAGCTGATCGTTCGTGCATTGCCGGTTCAGTCGAGGCAACTCGGAATCACAGGAATTTGTGATGTGGTGGAGTTTATCCGTCATTCCGAAGGAATTTCGCTTGCGGGGGAGGAAGGGTTATACCTACCTTACCCTGTTGAATATAAGCGTGGCAAGCCGAAGAAGGATGACTCCGACCGCTCTCAGCTAATCGCCCAGATGATGTGTTTAGAGGAAATGCTGGTTTGTGATCTGACGCACGGTTTCCTCTATTACGATGAGATTAAGCATAGAGTTGAGGTTCAGGTGACTGAAGAGGACAGAGCGAAGATTAAGAAAAGCTTGGAGGAAATGCATCATTATTTTCAAAGAAATCATACGCCTAAAGCTAAGACGGGGCCTCACTGCCAAAGCTGTTCTTTGAACATAGTTTGCTTGCCTGAAATGCTGAATCGAAAAACAGTCTCAAGTTTCATTGAAAGCAGGTTGCATGAATGAAAAAGCTGCTGAATACCCTCTTCGTTACAATGCCGGATACATACTTGTCACTTGATGGTGAGAATATTGTTGTCAAGAAAGAAGAAGAGGTTCTAGCACGCTACCCTTTGCATAATCTGGAAGCTGTGTGTACGTTTGGGTATGCAGGTGTTAGCCCTGCTCTGATGGGGGCGTGTGCTTTACGTTGGGTTTTTGCATAGAGACAGACCGGGAAGAGCTTCACTAGCGCTGGATATGATGGAGGAGCTTAGAGGAGTGTATGCAGATCGGCTTGTCCTTTCTCTGATTAATAAAAAAATCATTAATGATAAAGGTTTTTACAGGAAAGAAAACGGTGCTGTCATGATGGATGATGATACGAAAAAAAAAGTAATAAAAGCATGGCAGGAACGAAAGCAGGAAAAAATTATGCACCCTTATTTAAATGAAAAAATACCATGGGGACTGATACCCTACGCGCAGGCCTTGCTCTTGGCCAGACATATTCGTGGCGATTTGGATGAGTATCCTCCATTCTTGTGGAAGTAGGTGTATTTTGTTAATTCTTATTACTTATGATGTAAGTACAACAGACCGGGATGGAAGGAGAAGGCTGTCGAGGGTGGCCCGAAAGTGTTTGGATCACGGTCAAAGGGTTCAAAATTCCGTGTTTGAATGTATCCTCGATTCAACTCAGTTTCGACAGTTGAAGTATGAATTGGAAGAGCTGATTGATAAGGAAACGGATAGCTTGCGTTATTACAATTTGGGTGACAATTACAAAACCAAAGTCGAGCATATCGGGACAAAAGAATCCTATGACATGGAAAGTCCATTAATTTTGTGAGGTGCGAATGTGATGCTCCCATGAAATCCCGGGTTCTTTCGCACCCTGAATTTTGTCGAAAGTCATCCCAAGTTACTTGTATTGAAAAAAGTCAATCGTCGATTAAGACTTCTTTAGTATGATTAATGTGAAAATACAATCAATTGATGCTTACTGTGCATGAATGATAGGTATTTTCGCTGTCGCACTCCGTATGGAGTGCGTGGATTGAAACTATTGGTGCTAGGGATCATCTTCTCGCCTACGATCGTCGCACTCCGTATGGAGTGCGTGGATTGAAACATCAATATCAAAAAACTTTTTTAATCCAGGCGACGTCGCACTCCGTATGGAGTGCGTGGATTGAAACTCTGATAACGAAGTGAAGCATGGCCTGATCGTCGGTCGCACTCCGTATGGAGTGCGTGGATTGAAACTTGGATATGGGCGAGTTAGAAGCGTACGGCAAAACGTCGCACTCCGTATGGAGTGCGTGGATTGAAACACAACAAGCAGAGGAACACGACATACAACCTCGGTCGCACTCCGTATGGAGTGCGTGGATTGAAACTCCATAAACTTTGTGACGTGACAGCCTTCCGCAAGTCGCACTCCGTATGGAGTGCGTGGATTGAAACAAACCATCGATTGCATCTTTAAGGTCATTAATTGTCGCACTCCGTATGGAGTGCGTGGATTGAAACTTTGCTGGCGCGAGCTTTTCCAATAACTTTGCTTGTCGCACTCCGTATGGAGTGCGTGGATTGAAACCTCACTCTCTTCGCGATGATCGGGACGACTTACCGTCGCACTCCGTATGGAGTGCGTGGATTGAAACCGATCTGCTCCCCAAATCTCATTAACTTGATCTTGTCGCACTCCGTATGGAGTGCGTGGATTGAAACCATCCAAGGATTTCAGCAGCTTCGGATACACCGAGTCGCACTCCGTATGGAGTGCGTGGATTGAAACCGTAAGGTTGACGAGGTAGTAGGTGGTCATACTGCGTCGCACTCCGTATGGAGTGCGTGGATTGAAACATTTCATCATTCGAAAAATTACTAGAATCGCAAGTCGCACTCCGTATGGAGTGCGTGGATTGAAACTTGGCAGAATAAACGGCGTACTGAAAGGGTTCAAGTCGCACTCCGTATGGAGTGCGTGGATTGAAACCCACCAGCTGCATTAAGCCGAACTTCTTGCGAGGTCGCACTCCGTATGGAGTGCGTGGATTGAAACTTTCAAAGCATCCACACTGGTTTGAAGCGCAATAGTCGCACTCCGTATGGAGTGCGTGGATTGAAACACCCATACTTTTACCTGGCCGTACATTCTCATAGTCGCACTCCGTATGGAGTGCGTGGATTGAAACTCCTATGGCGTTGCACTTGGTATGGGTATCGTCGTCGCACTCCGTATGGAGTGCGTGGATTGAAACCAGGCTGAAAATACAATCATGACGAGCGTTAATGAGTCGCACTCCGTATGGAGTGCGTGGATTGAAACGGTTAGATTGGAACGATGTCGCTCCAGCTTATGAAGTCGCACTCCGTATGGAGGTAAGCGTCAAACTCTCCCCACCTTCGAATCAAGCAATCGTTATGAGATAATCCTCCTCAATAGCCCTTCAGAGGAGGAATTTTCTATGAGCAGACAAGAAATTCGAATGAAATGGGAAGCTCGAGTCGAGGCATTCCGTACCAGTGGCGAAAAGACAACGCATTGGTGCAAAGCCAATCAAATCGACCGCCGTCAGCTTTACGCTTGGATGAAGAAGCTGGATGAGTCGCCCACGCCTTCTTCAGTTAAACAGGCGACCTTCATTCCTGTTCAGGTGACTCCTGATGTGAAGCCTGAGTCGTGCCGTGCTCTTCGTATTCGGATCGGCTCTACCGTCATAGAAGTCGATGCAGGATTTGAGCCCGCCTTGCTCCGCGAGGTCGTTCGCGCACTGGAGGCCGATCGGATATGTTAAGCGAAATCACGTCAAAGCCCGTCTATCTAGCTTGTGGCAGCACGGATTTACGCAAATCCATCGACGGCCTTGCCGCCCTCGTTCAGGAAGGACTCGGGATGAGTCCCTTCTCTCCGTCACTGTTCGTCTTCTGCAACTGCGAACGTAACAAACTTAAAATATTGTACTGGGAGCACAACGGTTTCTGGTTGTACTACCGCAGGCTCGAACGCGGCACGTTCCAGTGGCCGCAGGCAAACGGAAAACCTGTTGCGATCACAAACCGCGAGCTTCGCTGGCTGCTTGATGGGCTATCGCTTAGTCAGCGGCAGGCGCATCCGAAAGTACGGGCTAAAGTGGTCATTTAACAAATCATACCTTACGCAAATCGTCATATCTGGCAGCAGGTACTCACCGGTGCGGTATCGAAATCATACGGTATGAAAAAGCGAACGGAAACCCCTAACCCCGAAATACTCCAACAGCAAATTTCGAAGCAGGCGCAGCAAATCGCTGAGTTGTCCACGAAGCTCAAGTGGTACGAAGAGCAGTTTCGCTTAGCTCAGCAGAAGCGCTTCGGCGCTTCCAGCGAGAAGACACATCCCGACCAACTGGAGATGAATCTGTTTAACGAAGCCGAAGTGCTTGCCGCGTCTACTCCTCAGGAGCCAGATGTCGAGACCGTCACGTACAATCGGAAGAAAAGCGCTGGCAACCGGGAAGCCAAGCTGGATCAGTTCCCAATCGAGACGATCCTCTACTCCTTGCCGGAGTCTGAGCAGGTCTGCTCGTGCTGTGGCGGCGGACTCCATGAGATGAGCACCGAGACGCGTAATGAGATTGCGGTCATTCCAGCGGAAGTGAAAGTTGTCCGTCATGTGCGTCAGGTCTACGCTTGCCGTCACTGCGAGCGAGAAGAGATCCGCACGCCGATCGTAACAGCACCTATGCCAAAGCCGATTCAACCAGGAAGTCTGGCATCCCCGTCCATTGTGGCGCATGTCATGAGCCAGAAGTATGTGGACAGCCAGCCGCTCTATCGTCAAGAGCAACAGTTCGCTCGGCTGGGGCTTACGTTATCACGCCAAACGCTGGCGAACTGGATGATCTACGGATCGGAGCAGTGGCTGTCGCTTCTTACAGACCGTATGCGTGTTCAACTGCTCCAGAAAGACATTTTGCATGCCGACGAGACGACCTTGCAAGTCCTGCACGAACCCGGCAAGGCCGCCTCTTCGAACTCGTACTTGTGGCTGTACCGAACGGGGCGCACCGATGCGCCAATCGTCCTCTACGACTACCGGCCGACGCGCGGCGGCGAGCACCCGAGGAACTTCCTCCAAGGTTTCAGCGGCTACCTGCACGTCGATGGCTATTCCGGCTATCACAAAATTAAAGATGTGACACTTGTGGGATGCTGGGCCCATGCGCGCCGCAAGTTTGACGAGGCATTAAAAGCGTTGCCGCCCACGCAGGACAAGACGGCGACCGCTGCCCAGCAAGGGCTTGCCTTCTGTAACCAGCTATTCGCGATCGAGCGCGACCTGGCCAAGGAGACAGCAGAAGAACGTTACAACATCCGACAGGAGCGAAGTCTCCCTATTTTGGATGCTTATTTGGTATGGCTGAAGCAGCAGCGTTCGCGTACATTGCCGAAGAGCAAGCTCGGAGAGGCGATCACCTACAGTATCAATCAGTGGGAGAAGCTTACGGTGTTCCTGAAAGACGGACGGCTTGAGTTGGACAACAATCGGAGCGAACGCGCGATTAAACCATTCGTCATCGGTCGAAAGAATTGGCTGTTTGCCAATACACCGCGCGGTGCAAAGGCAAGTGCAACCATCTACAGCATCATCGAAACAGCGAAGGAGAATGGATTAAATCCGTTCAAATACCTTCAGTATCTCTTTGAACAGCTGCCTCAGCTAGCCGATCCCAAAGATCAGAATGCACTGGACAATTTGCTTCCTTGGTCGTCGTGGCTGCCGCTAACTTGCCACGTATTTAAACAAGAGTAAACATGCAAAGAGCAGCCCTCATCTTATTTACAAGGTGGGGGCTATTTGACGCTTACGTATGGAGTGCGTGGATTGAAACCGATCACATTGAGCATCACCGCGAGTATGATCGGGTCGCACTCCGTATGGAGTGCGTGGATTGAAACAATATGCACCATTCCCCAGCCCCCATAAATCACCGTCGCACTCCGTATGGAGTGCGTGGATTGAAACGTACCCTCTACCATGACGGCACATTCGGCCAGGGGTCGCACTCCGTATGGAGTGCGTGGATTGAAACAGACAAATGGCCGGCAGTATTAAATCCAGTTACTGTCGCACTCCGTATGGAGTGCGTGGATTGAAACTATCGATGATCTCTGAAGATTTGTACGAGGTCATGTCGCACTCCGTATGGAGTGCGTGGATTGAAACCTGTAAATTGCACAGTAATATCTGTACACTGCGTGTCGCACTCCGTATGGAGTGCGTGGATTGAAACTCTCAAACCCACCAGCTTGGACCGTGTAAACCGTGTCGCACTCCGTATGGAGTGCGTGGATTGAAACAAGTAGTCCTGTTTGGTTACATCGGCAGCATAGCTGGTCGCACTCCGTATGGAGTGCGTGGATTGAAACAGACGGAATATTCGATGTTTATTGCCGCAGCGCGTCGCACTCCGTATGGAGTGCGTGGATTGAGACATAGATCGGGTCTGACTCCGCATGTACAGCCACAGTCGCACTCCGTATGGAGTGCGTGGATTGAAACCGAACGGGAACGGCTTCGCGAGCGCTGGACTGAGTCGCACTCCGTATGGAGTGCGTGGATTGAAACTAGTCGGAGCATGTCCTGATTCTGTGTAAGCAGGTCGCACTCCGTATGGAGTGCGTGGATTGAAACAAACGCATGTAATCATCATCAATCTTCTGACTAGTCGCACTCCGTATGGAGTGCGTGGATTGAAACTTATGATCAAATACGAAGTTTAAACGATCCATAGTCGCACTCCGTATGGAGTGCGTGGATTGAAACTACAATGGTATATCCACCAGCATCCACACTAGCAGTCGCACTCCGTATGGAGTGCGTGGATTGAAACAACAAAAGCTAGAAATTTTTTTATGGGATATGGGTCGCACTCCGTATGGAGTGCGTGGATTGAAACTGTAAAAAAATTCGCTGAAGAATTCAACTTCCGGTCGCACTCCGTATGGAGTGCATGGATTGAAACATTGAACACAACGAAGGTGGATTGAAACGACTGCCTTTTGCAAAGCGGCAAGCTTCGCTTCAGTCGCACTCCGTATGGAGTGCGTGGATTGAAACGTCGATCTCCGGCATCGCTTCTTCGTTGATCCCAGGTCGCACTCCGTATGGAGTGCGTGGATTGAAACCAGAGCGTTATCGCAAATGTTTTTTTAGATCAAGTCGCACTCCGTATGGAGTGCGTGGATTGAAACTATGATGTTGATTGCAGTTATCATTTTGCTCATGTCGCACTCCGTATGGAGTGCGTGGATTGAAACTACTACCTTGTAAGCAGGAGGGTGCCTACCCCTCGGTCGCACTCCGTATGGAGTGCGTGGATTGAAACCTTTGCTTGGCATCTGCAATCATCTCCAATCATTGTTGCACTCCGTATGGAGTGCGTGGATTGAAACGGTAACGGCTGCTGACGTCGTGACGATCGACGTCGTCGCACTCCGTATGGAGTGCGTGGATTGAAACCAGCAACGCCGAAACTATCAATCATCTTTTGAAAGTCGCACTCCGTATGGAGTGGATGGATTGAAACATAGATGCATCGAGCCTTTAGCTGAGCGCATTGAGTCGCACTCCGTATGGAGTGCGTGGATTGAAACAAACCATGCACTCATGCACTAGCACCTCCGGTCATGTCGCACTCCGTATGGAGTGCGTGGATTGAAACAATTTTATATTTGAATGCCTACGAATCGCCCGCCGTCGCACTCCGTATGGAGTGCGTGGATTGAAACAGTATTCGCGCGCCGCGAACATAAATTCTATTTGTCGCACTCCGTATGGAGTGCGTGGATTGAAACATGAATTGAAAACCTTGAAGCATGTAAGCGAACTTGTCGCACTCCGTATGGAGTGCGTGGATTGAAACATAGATGTATGTGTAGTAGACGATGCAGGATGAGTCGCACTCCGTATGGAGTGCGTGGATTGAAACTGTGGAATGGCGTGTGAAAAGCGATTTGTCTTTGTCGCACTCCGTATGGAGTGCGTGGATTGAAACCTATGGTGTGCGCTCGCTCGGTCGCCCTATCGCCTGTCGCACTCCGTATGGAGTGCGTGGATTGAAACACCGTTGGAGTCGGTGAATCTTTTTTTTATGCCGTCGCACTCCGTATGGAGTGCGTGGATTGAAACTACGGTCCTTTGCAGTGATCGCCGCTCAGAAGCGTCGCACTCCGTATGGAGTGCGTGGATTGAAACCCTTGGTATTGCTTGCAATGATCTGGGCTTATTTGTCGCACTCCGTATGGAGTGCGTGGATTGAAATAATTGTCCGATGATCGAGCAGAGGAAGCTGTGAGTCGCACTCCGTATGGACATGTCGTTGCCATTGATGATTAGTCGCACTCCGTATGGAGTGCGTGGATTGAAACAAGTCTTTGCAACACCGTCCATTAATCGGCTAGGTCGCACTCCGTATGGAGTGCGTGGATTGAAACGCTTCAGCAATTATCTGACGAGCTTTTTCACTGGCGTCGCACTCCGTATGGAATGCGTGGATTGAAACTGGCCAGCTACTGGATCCGGATCGTCAGCAGGAGGTCGCACTCCGTATGGAGTGCGTGGATTGAAACAATATTGTTTGATGCAGCAAGTGGAGCGCTGTGATCGCACTCCCTATGGAGTGCGTGGATTGAAACCGTCATGGCTTTCAAGTTTTCAAGCTTGGCGAGGTCGCACTCCGTTTGGAGTGCATGGATTGAAACTGCAGGAAAATCCGGATTGAATTTTGTATACGAGTCGCACTCCGTATGGAGTGCGTGGATTGAAACAGGATACGCCGGGACTCATTCCTGATTTACTTGTGTCGCACTCCGTATGGAGTGCGTGGTTTGAAACTCTTTGCTGGTGCCTTTTACATGTATAACAACCGTCGCACTTCGTGTAGAGTGCGTGGATTGAAACGTACTGAAATGGTTATAGGCATAATGCCCTTCATTGTCGCACTCCGTGTGGAGTGCGTCGATTGAAACGTAATCATATCGAATGTGAACGTCAAATAGGCCCCACCTAGCGTTCAAAACGGGGCCTATTTGACGTTCACCAATCAACTGGAAAAAATAGAATAAAGTCTGCCGTTTGTGCAAGCAAAGGGATGTGCTTCGTCCACAACGTACGAAGCCACTTGCCAACAATCGCATTATCACGGCTAATCCAATGTGGGAGACCTATATTAAATAGTGATGATTAGTGGCGAATACCGCCCAAAACGCCGAATAAAAACGCTCACATCGGATTGTATAATTCTATCATAGAGGATGAGTGCTACGCATGTGTTGAGTCTTACCCGCAGGTTTATGAGGATGAAACGTCATGAGTGAGTTTAGTCTAGGACATCGAGGAGTTGTTTGCACTCGAAACGCCTCCTGCTTATTTGATCGCAGACCGCTTAGGGATCGTAAACTATGCTTGGTTATCGTACGATAGTGTACATGACGACTCATCGTTTTTCCAAGGGGTAACTCAAATATAAATGAAACGATTAATGTCCGACATCGACAGAGTTTTATTTTAGTTTACCAATAAAATATTTTGTATTTAAGGGCAGGAAACCCCCTTCAAATGCTATACCGGGAAAAACCCGACCTTTGCAATGTCGGGTTTTCTAACATATCGTTTTTATTGAAAACAAATTATATAAAACGAAAGAGAAAGTATCAATGTCTAAACAAACTTCCGACTCGTCTTCTTCCCATCACAGCTAAACACGATCTTTTTATCCTCGACGAACGTCTCCAGATGCACGTTTTTCCCCCAAAGCTGAACGACATGAGGCAGGGTTCGTTCCACGTACTTCAGATCGAGCTCCATACCCTCATACTCGTGGATCAAATAAAGCTCACCCACACGATTAAAATCCCCATCCTTAACCATCAGGCTCGGAAACCCGCCATTGACTTTAGAATAAACAAGCTGGTCGCGAATGTTCTCCCAAGACTTATCGGTAATTTTCCACTCGGGCCCTTTTTTCTCGAAAATGTAGAGATCCAGATCGTTGACCAGTTCCTTAGTCAAGTAGTTGCGGAGGAAGGAGATGTCGGAATCCAGCTCGCGAACCTCGAACATTTTTTCTCTGCCTTTGCCGGGCACGCGTCCGAAGCGAGCTTGCTCTTCTTTTGTCGGATTATCGAACCGGCGCTCGATATCCTCAAATATTTTCAATCCTAAATAATAAGGATTCAAAGTGTGCCGAGACGGCTGGACGACGGAGGAGTTCAGCTTGGCGAATTCAATCGTTTCATCACTGGTCAAATCAAGCTCGCGTATGATTCGCTGATGCCAATAGGAAGCCCAGCCCTCATTCATAATCTTCGTCTCGATTTGCGGCCAGAAGTATAGCATCTCATCGCGCAGCATGGATAGGATATCCCGCTGCCAATCCTGCAGCGTCGGCGAGTATTCCTCAATAAACCACACGACATCCTTCTCGGGACGCGGCGGAAAACGTTTGGCGTCAGCAGCCTGCGATTCAGCAGCGGATGCAGCGGCAGCTGTCCGATCGGGATCAAGATTCCATAGATCGTCATAAGATGACGCTGGGATGTTCCATTCAGAGCGCTCGCTGTCTTTTTGAACCATTTCGATGTAGCGTTTCTTATCTAACTGATAAGGTTTAATGAGCGTAGGATCGACATGCTCTTGAATAGCGAGAATGGCATCAATAAATTTCTCAACGGCATCCGTGCCGTAGTCCATTTCATATTGATGGATGCGCTCGGCAGTAGCAGACATGCTCTCCACCATGTTGCGGTTGGTCACACCGAAGCGGGCATTATTTTTGAAAAAATCGCAATGTGCCAGTACATGGGCGACGATAAGCTTATTTTGGATCAAGGAATTGCCATCAAGTAGGAAAGCATAGCAGGGGTTGGAGTTGATGACGAGCTCGTAAATTTTGCTTAGTCCAAAATCGTACTGCATCTTCATCTTGTTAAAGGTTTTAGTGACCTACCTACAACAAACCATGCAAGCATAGCCCTCTGCCGTACCCAGCAGAATAAGGGCTCTTTCTCGTTCCTCCTCTTCTTATTGATCTCCTCCCTCCTGTACGATTTATCCCATTATGATCCATGCTGCAGCAGTTGAAACGAAACTTTCTCATTCATTTTTGTACACTTTCCTATGTGGTTTTCAGTAGTCAGGGATGAAGCATGCTACTTTCGAATAAAAACAGATAAAAAATCGCTGAGACTATTGACTGCTATAGGAGAGTGGATTTTATCAAGCTCATTTTTTTATTTTGTCTGTTTTTATAGTTGTTGTTTGCAAACATGTCCGTTTACATTCGGCAAAATATGAGTGTGTTCGTTTTTATTCGTCAAAATCAGCTGAAATTAGCAAGGGCTATAGGATCTGATGAAGTGTAATCGTTTGATCTTTTAATCGTTATAAGTTATAAACGGTTTCATCATCAATGCTTTGATGTGAAAAAGAAATCACCTGCTTAAAATTGGAACGGACACAAGATGGAGTGAGGTTGAGCTGATCTAAAGTATTGACTGGGGGCTTCCACTTTTCAAAGAAAGGTGGAAAATGGGGAGTCTGTATCGGGTTCTGACAGAACAATTAACTTATATGATCAAATTTCACCTTCCTATGATCTGCAATTCAAGGTGTAGATTTCCATTAAAGGTTGAAAGCTAGTCAGTTTTCATTATAAAGCAGCTAATTCAGTAACTAAAATAAAATATGATTAACAGACTTTTGGGTTCCATAACTTAAATTAGAATTATTTTTCGTGTTATTTCTTTACTACCCCCATATATTGTTATCTTATAACGAAATATTTTCTTCGTTAGCATATCTTTGAAAAGGAGCCATTCCTGTAATGAAGTAATTTGAGCTTTGAAAGAAAAAAGCGCCTCTAGTATACTGGGAAACGTTCCGGCAAGAACTAAACCCACATACGAAAAGAGGCACTCACT
>NZ_JBXCIW010000037.1:0-23088 GCF_056786335.1 Paenibacillus sp. Y280 | reverse complement strand
AGGGCTTATCCTAAAAGGTTTGCAAAGCAAACCTACATCGTAAGCATACGCTAAAAGGTTGTAAGTCAAACCTACATCGTAAGCATACGCTTAAGGTTTGCATGGACCCATACATCCAGCAGACAACAGTTAAAGAGGTTTCAGCAAACCTAAACTTTCGTATCCAGTTTTCAGGGCGCAATTTGCTTGTCTTGTACCAAGTAGCAACCCCACATGCGTGGGTTTTATTTTTGTCCTGGAGGCTTAGCTCAGCTGGGAGAGCATCTGCCTTACAAGCAGAGGGTCGGCGGTTCGATCCCGTCAGCCTCCACCATATTCTTTTATTCAGAAGCCATTGTTCAATTGAACAAGGTTTTTTTGTTTTTGTTCGGTATTCAAAAATTTCGGTTACTCTTCAGTACAAACATATAAAGTTAATTTTGCATAAAAACCCTCTAGAATAAAATGTGAATCTGCGCTCCGATTTACGCTTGTTTTTCTGTTCCACGGCCTTTGAACATAACCTCTATCATAATTTCTGGAGTTTCAATCCTGCCATAATCGAAAACTTGATCATCAATCAGCCTAGCAATAGTTGGCGAATTACAACCAAGCCCCTACCTCACTGAAAGAAAAAATGTTCCCATTGAAATTAGTTTAGAACTAAAATATAATAGTTAAGCTGTAAAGTAATATTAAAGGGTGTGGGAGAAGTACATGAATCAAGAAGAACTTAAGAAGGTGCGTTTCTGGCCTGTAATGATCGCTATTTTTATCGGGTCTTTTTTATGTGTATTGGCGTCGGCTACGATCAACTTGGCGCTCGAAATTTTGAAGGATCATTTTGACACGTCGCTGAGCTCTGTGCAGTGGACGTTAACCGGCTTTATGCTGGCAATGGGAACAACAGCGCCCATTGCAGGTTATTTGGGCGAGCGGTTCAGCTATAGAAGGCTATACCTGTTCTCCTTAATTGGATTTACGCTTGCATCGGTATTATGCGCCTCGGCGTGGAGCGAAGGCTCGCTAATCTTGTTTCGCGTATTGCAGGGCGCATTCAGCGGCTTGATCATTCCGACTACGATGTCAATCATCTATCAGATTATTCCGCGAGAAAGGCAAGCGATGGCTGTTGCGTTCTGGGGCTTGTCTGCCATGCTGGCGCCAGCCTTCGGCCCAACGATTAGCGGTTGGGTGCTGGAGAACATGAATTGGCACTGGCTGTTCCTAATGAACATTCCAATAGGGCTCATTGCGATTGGTTTCGTATATGCCTATATTCCTTACTACCGTATGAACGTTCCGAAGTCTTTTGATGGACTTGGCTTTCTGACCGTTATTGTAAGCAGCTCTTCCTTGCTGCTGGCGCTCGGCCAAGGCCACACCTGGGGCTGGGGCTCTTTGAAGGTCGTCTCCCTGTTCGTGGTTGGCGCAGTTGCCCTCGTACTATTTGTGTGGCGGGAGCTGACGACCGAAACGCCGCTGCTCAATTTGAAAGTGTTTAATAACAGCCGCTTCACGTTAAATGCGATCATCTCCAATATTATTACTATCAGCTTGTATTCCGGCACCTTGCTGACACCGATATTTCTTCAAAGAATCCAGCATGTCTCTGCCATGGATACGGGCATGATCCTGCTGCCGGCCTCCCTTGCGATGGCTCTGCTTATGCCTGTTGTCGGCAAGCTGTATGGCATTATCGGACCGCGCTGGCTTATGTCAGGCGGGATTGTGCTGCTGACGGTCGGAACGTTAGCGTTAAGCTGGCTAAGCATCGATGTGTCGCATGCTTACGTTATCTGGTGGATGATTGTGCGAAACATCGGAATTGCGCTTGTCGTTATGCCTTCGAGCAACGCAGCAATGGAACAAATTCCAGCTGAGCTATCCGGTCATGCTTCCGCAATAACGAACTGGACGAGGAATGTATTCGGATCATTCGCTATTGCTATTTTCACAACGATGCTCGCATCAAGATCCATTACCCACGCTACTGACTTTATGAAGGCGGGCGATGTCGACGAGCTTCAGATTTCGATGATGTCCTTCACGATGAGCGTGAACGATGTGTACGTCGTTGCTACGATAGTAGCGGCCGTCGCGCTACCGCTTAGCTTGTTCATCGGCAAGACGAAGAGGGAGGATGGAACGAAGAAAAAGGCAGGCAAAGAAAAAGAAATATCTAGCCAAATGGCTGCTTCGGTTTCTGCAAAGCCATAAAAGAAGCGCTGCGAGAGAGTGAGCTAACTCTAAGCAGCGCTTTCTTTTGTTTAAAATGTTCTTTATTAAGAACTTAATGCTATTCTTCCTTAACTAATCCACTGTAATGAAGGCTATCGTCAGCTTCTATTTCAATGATACGGTGTCCCACCTCTTTTTTGTTTTGGTATGCAATGATTGAAACGGTGCTTTTTTTTGCTAATGTCATTGCGGCATTGTCATAAGGAGGGGTCCAGTATATGATGGTGCCGGATGAGACGGTAAGGCTTTTTCCTTTTTGGATGACCTTAGAAGCGGGAGGCTTCCAAAGCGAGAAGCTGCCTTCTGTTACGTTGACTGTAATGGAATCAGCATTCTCCGCAGCAATGCTGATTGGAAATCCAGGGACGCTGCTCATAAACGGGCTGTATGTACCTAATGGGAGCTGAACATTAGGCTTCATTTCGACGGCTGTCCCATCTGCTGCATATGCCGTAATCACAAGGCCGGGGAATACCGCTTTTTTGTTGCCAAGCTGAAGGAAGGATGTACTGAGCATAGCAATTAAAATAACCGCACAAACAGCTGCCAATAAGGGAACTGTTTTTCTAAAGGATAGCTTCTTGCCAGTTAAAGTCTGCTGCTGCGCATTATGAATCAGCCGCTGCTTTAATTCCTCGGTAGCCTTTATTTCTTTCATGCCATCTATGTATCTATTCATTACCGAGTCCTCCAATCCAGCTTGATTTTAAAAGCTCTCGTGCGCGCTTCAGTTGTGTTCGAACCGTGCTCTCGTTTCGTTCCAACAGCTCAGCTATTTCAGTGGTGCTGTAGCCTTCAAAGGATCCAAGCTTTCTCATGCTCGGCATGCTTGAACGCTTTTTGCTGCTTAACGACTTTAATGAATACCTCCTGGCATATATCCTGGGCGTCCGCACTATTTTTGAGGTAGGTAAAAGCGATGCGCATCATCATGTCTGCATAACGATGGACAAGCTCTGCTAGATAATCTTCCGAATAAAGCGGCTCACTTTGCATTGGCGTCGACACTCCTTCATCCCTAACACGGTTTAAGGGGGCAAAATGTTTCAAAGGACGTAAAAAAAATCCTGACCGGAAGAGGTCAGGGTTGATTTTGTGTATAACCGATTATTTGAAGAAGTCGTTAAAAATTTCTGCTGTGATGGACAGCATGATTATTTTGGATAAAGATTAGCTTGCTTCTGTTCTTTAAAGACGAGTTTACTTGTCTACTCCAATGGCAGCTTCAGCCTCTTCATCGTCCTTTTCCGGGGATTCCACCAGGCGGAAATCATCCGTTTTCTCGCCGTCCTCCCAGATTTCCACGAATAGAGCGTCGCAATGCTCAAAGTCAGCTGATCGCAGCGACAGCGCTTTTTCCTCGTCAGAGCCTACATATACATTTTCCAATCCGTCTTCGTTAAACGATTGTATGACATAAATTTTCATAGCGATGAACCTCCTGCATTTTAATCTTGTAGCAGTATACCACAAAATGCTGGAGAAAAAGCAGATGTCATTTTATCGGATTTTAAAGCGGCTAACCGTGAGAAGCAATTCCTCCCTATTTTTTGCAGATATCGATATTTTCTTTAAGCATAAGTATGTTAGAATGATTTCAATATCAGATTCATAAAGCAGGTTGTGCTGATATATGGGAGGGATATAGATGCAGCTTATTAATCAAGAAAAGGTACAGCTTAGGATAGATAGCCTGAAGGATCAGGATCTATATATTCATCTGGAAATGACAACGGGAGCTTACGCTGCCCATCTCGATAGCTCGAAGCATCCAGCGGCTAATTTCATTACGAATGCTGCCATTCGTTATTCGCATGGTTCGATTGCAGGGAGCGGGCCCTATCGGGTTGGCTTGAAAATGTTGCAAGGCTGGATTTACTCGGAGGGGCTTACCCACTGGGAAGAGACGGAGCAGGAGAGGCTGATTCTGGCAGGGCATGATGGACAAGGAAAGCTGATTGTATCGCTGCAGCTAAGCAGGGTGCCCTTCTAATGAGAGAGGAGAGTAGAAATTTTGTGGGTCAAAACATTTTAGTTGTATTTCCGCATCCCGATGATGAGGCCTTCACTGTATCGGGTACGCTGGCTAAGCATATACAAGACGGAGCGCATGTCACTTTCGCTTGCTTGACGCTTGGGGAAATGGGCCGGAACATGGGAATTCCGCCATTCGCCAATCGGGTGACGCTGCCGGCCATTCGGAAGCTCGAGCTGGAGGAGTCCTGCCGCGCTATCGGCATACAGGATCTGAGAATGCTGGGGTTTCATGATAAAATGATTGAATTCGAGGACAAAGGCCGACTGGATGGGGCGATAGATGCTCTCTTGAAGGAGCTGCGCCCGTCGATCGTGTATACCTTTTATCCAGGCTACAGCGTTCATCCCGATCATGATGCATGCGGGGGGGCTGTCATTCGCACCATTA
This sequence comes from Paenibacillus sp. Y280, assembly GCF_056786335.1. Lineage (NCBI taxonomy): Bacteria > Bacillati > Bacillota > Bacilli > Caryophanales > Paenibacillaceae > Paenibacillus > Paenibacillus sp. Y280. The sequence goes on along the minus strand of NZ_JBXCIW010000037.1, from coordinate 18,443 downwards.
GCAAGCTTCCAGAAGACGAGAGGCCGGTTGTTTATTGCTCGGCTTTTTCCAAGAACCATCAGGAGGCGATTGGCATGCCTCAAGTTGCAAATGATGTTAAACCATTTTTGAAACAAAAAATGGCTTCTATTGAGGCTCATCGTTCGCAGTTCCAAGCGGCTGAGCTGGTAGGCAGCAAAAAGCTGACGGATGAGGAAATTGTGCAGCGCTTTGGAACAGAGCGCTTCTGGATCTACCCATTCGAGTAATCTGATCGTACGACAAGAGGCTCTAGGGATTTTTCCTTAGAGCCTTTTTTTGTCCTCTTTTATAAAGAATGAACCGAACGATAGCGGCTGAAACGATCTCCTTGTCATTAATAAAAAACCATGCAGCTGTCGAATTGGATTCGATAGCCGCATGGTATAAGCGATAAGTGCAATTAAGCTTGCTGCGAGATGGACAAGCCAAGCCCCTCGGCAACACGTTGTCCGTAGTCGGGGTCGGCTTTGTAGAAGTGGCTGATTTGACGAAGCTTAATTTCGTCCTTCTCTACCGGCTTCATGGCACCCACAATCGTTTCGATTAAACGGGCGCGTTCCTCTTCGCTAATTAGACGATAGAGGTCGCCTGCCTGTGTATAGTGGTCGTGATGGTCATAGCCTACGCTGTCTGCCTGGCCCGATATCTCGAACGGAGCAGGCTTGTTCTCGGCCGATTCTGTAGGACCGCCATAGCTGTTAGGCTCGTAATAAAGCGACGATCCCCCGTTGCCGTCAGCGCGCATTTGACCGTCGCGCTGGTGATTGTTCACCGGAGCGGTTGGACGATTGATCGGCAGCTGATTGTGGTTGGCGCCAACGCGGTAGCGATGGGCATCGGAGTACGCGAATAGGCGGCCTTGCAGCATTTTGTCAGGTGAAGCTTCAATGCCGGGAACGAAAGAGCCGGGAGAGAAGGTTGCTTGCTCAACCTCGGCAAAGTAGTTTTCTGGATTCCGATCCAGCACCATGCGGCCAACCTCGATTAACGGATAATCCTTCTGGGACCATACCTTCGTCACGTCAAATGGATCGAAACGATATGTATTCGCATCCGAGGTAGGCATGATCTGCACATATAGCTTCCACGCCGGGAAATCGCCGCTTTCGATCGCATTAAACAAATCCTCGGTATGATAATCTGGATTGTCGCCGGCAATTTTGGCAGCAACCTCATTGGTGATGGTTTTGATGCCTTGCTCGGTTTTGAAATGATATTTGACCCAAACCGCTTGGCCCTCGTCGTTCACCCATTTGAAGGTATGGCTGCCAAAGCCGTGCATATGTCTTAATGTAGCGGGGATACCGCGGTCAGACATAAGGATCGTAACCTGATGAAGCGATTCCGGCGATAAGGACCAGAAATCCCAAATGGCGTTCGGATTTTTCAAGTGGGTTTGCGGATGACGCTTCTGAGTATGAATGAAGTCGGGAAATTTAATCGCATCGCGAATAAAGAAGACCGGTGTATTGTTTCCAACTAAGTCGTAATTGCCTTCCTCGGTATAGAACTTTACGGCGAAGCCCCGCGGATCGCGGACCGTATCTGCAGAGCCAAGCTCGCCGGCAACAGTCGAGAAGCGGATGAACATCGGCGTGCGCTTTCCTACCTCGGATAAAAAGCTTGCTTTAGTGTAAGACGTAACATCATGCGTAACTTGGAAGTAGCCATGGGCACCTGCCCCTTTAGCGTGAACGACGCGCTCAGGAACACGTTCTCTGTTGAAGTGAGCTAGCTTTTCTAGAAGGTGAACATCCTGAATTAATGTTGGACCACGAGAGCCTGCTGTCATCGAGTTCTGGTTGTCTCCAACTGGAGCACCCCAACTAGTCGTGAGCTTGTTCTTCTCAGTACTCATAATAGAATCACCTCATTGAATTTGTGTGACTGCGCCTCATTTTATATGTTACCGTTTTCTATAGGAAAATCAATATCAATTTATAATCATTACAATTAAAATTTTTCGTCAAAATGTGAGATTTTAGCTGTCGTTTGAATAACGTCCCAGCGCTTTCGTAGCCGACTCCAACATGCGGCTGCGCAGCTGCTTGCTATTAACAATGTTTACCCGCTTTCCGAGAAAGCGGGTTTTCGAGAGCACATATTCGCTGTCGCTGCTCGAGAAGAAGAGACGAATTGTATACTCATTGGTCTGCGCATCGTAGCTCACTTCTTTCTCGAAGCATGAGAAAGCATACAAAATACGCGACAGCTCTCCATTGTATTCGGGCATTACGCGTATATCAGCGCTTGTGCTTCGTTTCTCCTGCAAAGCATGGACCTTCGCTCGGAGCTGCTCGTAATAATCCGCCCCGCATGCTTGCTCACCAATTGCAATGATCTTATCCAGGCGCGTACTCATCAGCATCCGGTTTTTCGCATGATACCAAAGCAGATACCATTCCCTCTTGACCATTGAATATTCGAGCTTGTAGGGAAAGCATTCCTGCTCGCTATGCGTACGTTCATTTTTGATGCTGTAGCTGAGGCGCAGCATGCTTTTATTTGTAATGGCCTGCCTTAACGGTCGAACATTCGGATGGTATACATGCTTTTCTTTACTGGCTGCTTTATGCAGCAGCTCGCCCGTATCCAGAGCAAGATCTTGCTCCAGCATAAGCTGCAGCTTTTGTCGTGTTGTTGGAGAAAAAGCAACGGCAGCAGCAGGATGACGCAGCATGGCCTTCAACCAGCCTCGCTCATGGGCCGTTACCATAAACGTTCCCGAATCCTCAAGCTTGGATAAAATTTGATAGTTAAATATTTTCTCAAACAGATTCATAGTACGCCTTGATCTCCTTCCACTCCGCAATCATTTCCTGCCGCAGCCTCGCAGGCGCCAGCACCTCGCAGCTTGAGCCGAAGCTCCGAATCCATGGCTTAATCTCGATTATGCCGTTTACTTCGATTTCATAGACAAAGCTATCATCCGATTCTTCCGCGATGATGCCCCATTGTCCTTGAAGCAGCACGCGCTCTCTAACGAAATGGTTGATCCCGTGTCCCGGATGGAAGAAGCGTACGCGAACCGTGACGGGCTTGCCCGTATCGATCAACCAGCTATGCTTGGTGCGCTGTTCTAGTTCTGTCTTCTTGGCCTCGTAAAGCTCTTCAGCAACGGCATCCCCTTCAGAGATTTGCGTTAATCCTTCCAAGCGGTATTTTTTAACGCCTTGTATGGCGTGGTTGCCTAGCAAATACCAACGGCCATATTGATGGTCATAGACGACCTTAAGCGGCAGCGTCGTCTCTTGCATGCCCTTGGTATCGCGTTCGAATAACGGATTTGTGTTTTTGGAAGCGTAGCTCGTTTCTTTTTTTGGCGAGAAATAGAGAAAAGTGATCAAGCGCCGATTGCGAATAGCGCCTAGCAGCGTGAAGAGATGCGCTTCATCCAAAATACGAGAGTAATAGTGATACTTATATAAGAACGGCTCGATCTGACCATTGTCAGCTTGCTTGCGTGAAATATGCTTCTTTAAGCCATCGCGCAGCAAATAGCCTTGGACGGACGGAACCTGTGTGTTCGCCATCATATCTACAAAATCATATAAGTCAAGCAGCTCTTCATGCGACAGCTCGCGAACAAAATCATTATAGATGCGATAGCGGAAGGGGCGCGCACCCGGCTCCTTCTTTATCACGCCAACCTGCTCCAAATATTTGAGGTCGCCGCGTACCGTCTTCTCATCGGGAAGCGATAGCTCCGCCGGCATACTGCCGCAGCACAAATCAAGCAGCTCCATAGCCGTTAGCGGTTTTTCGTGCATAGCTGCGAGCAGCAGCGAAATGCGCTGGCTCTCGGTTTCCTTGAGCGACTTCGCTCGAAACAGAAACAGCAGCATCGGATCGGATGATTCAAGATAGCTGTAGCGAATCGTCTCGGCAAACTCCTTGCCCTGCTCCTCGGGCAGCTGCTGCTGGACCGCGCTCACGATTTCTTTGAGCCGCTTTATCGTTTTATCGAACGTATGAATCGAAATGCCTAGCCTATCTGCGTATTGCTGACGGTTATATGCCCCGCTAGTCAAGACGAGCATACGCAAAAACTGTATTTCCTTATCGAAGCTTTCTCTTGCCATTCCTGTATTCCCCCGATCGTAAGCAGCATTCTCCATCTATCTTAACAGGAAGCTGAAGGTTTTGAACAAAAAGGGAAATTTTCCTTTGTCGTAATACTTTCGCCATGTTCGCGGGCCTCCAAATAAGAGAAGATAGAATTCGTAAGAAGGCAGTACGGCTGATTGAAAAAAAGCAAGATTCACAGGAGGTTTTGACAATGCTGATGCAGCATAAGAGACATGGCGGCAATCATCATGAAATAAAGCTTGAGCATGGCAGTCTTCACTTATTCGCTAACGAAGAGGTATTCCAATCCTTTGAAAATAAAGTATTTGAAATGGCTAACAACAATTTGCAAATTCCAAGGAATCGATATATGAGCTACACCCCGGATGCGCATGTCGGCATCGGAACGTGCATTGGCACGACAGCGGTATGGAGCATGAAAAACGGCTGCGTATCTCCATCAATCGTCGGCTCGGATATCGGCTGCGGCATGCGTGTTCATACGACCTCGCTGCATAAGCGCGACATTCAAGATAAGGACATTCGCAGAGCGCTGATCGCAGCTATCGAGAAATACGTGCCTACAAACGAGCGCACGAATTCGAACTACGAAGATATCGACGTGATGAGCGTCGTTCAGCATGGCTTGAAGGGACTGCCCGAGAAGTATGTTCCCGATGAGCAGTGGCTGACCCATGTGGAGCAATCCCATTTTGCATATGATCATACTTACCTCAAGCAACTTCCGCCAAAAACGATGAAATATGCACGCGGGCAACTAGGAACACTCGGAAGCGGGAACCACTTCATTGAAATTCAATATTTGGAGATTAATGAGGAATTTGCGGAATTGGCGGCAAAATGGGGCTTGTTCGATGGGCAGGTTGTGGTGATGATCCACTCCGGCTCGCGCTCCTGGGGCGGCATGATCGGCCGGGAGCATAACAAGGTGATCAAGGAAGCGATGAATCAGTGGGGCGTGAGCAATCCCGACCCCAACTTGATTTATGCTCCCATTGCGAGTCAGGAAGGGCAAACCTATCTGAATCTGATGTATTCCGCGCTCAACTTTGCGGTTAGCAACCGGCATATGATCGCATTTGGCGTTCGCGAAGCGTTCCAAGAGGTATTCGGAGCGAGTATGGAAATGCCTGTGCTTTACGATCTGATGCATAACTACGCGCTCAAGGAGTTTCACCGCAACGAGCCGATGCTCGTTCACCGCAAAGGAGCGACGCGTGCGCTCCCGCCGGGCCACTTCCTGAATACGCCGGTGTTTAAGGAGACCGGACATCCTGCGCTTATACCCGGTTCCATGGGAACCTCCTCCTATATTATGGTGGGGAAGAATGAGGGCTTGAAAAACTTCTATTCCATCTGCCACGGAGCGGGCCGTGCAAGATCCCGAAGAGCAACGAAGGAGCTCGTGACGGTCGATCAGTTCGAGCAATCGCTGAGGATCGGCACAGAGGAGGAAATACTCGTCAACCACCGTTCTCTGGAGACGATTCTCGACGAATGCCCGCAGGCCTACAAGGATGTGGACCAGATCATCGACAGCGTCGTTGGCGCATCGCTCGCTGCCGTGGTGGCCAAATGCAAGCCGATGGCTGCCATCAAAGGCATCTAATTCATTACTATCGCTATTAAAGATAACTTCAATAATAGATGAGGTTCATGTACGAATGGCGTACCTTGGCAGGGACTTTCCAATTGTTCCGCAGTGCTTGCGCACGCTGTGCGCTTGTATGCTGTATGACCATATCGGCTGAATCTCCACAAAATAAGGGTTCGAATCCCTTGGTTATTCGCCTGATTCGCGAAAACTCTTTGGTAGAGTATGCAAGAACTCCCTCCTTAGGAGACTGTATTTGAGTAGTACCCGGCCTTTAACAGGAGCTCTCAGAGCGTGCCTATGCGCGTTCACTACAGCGAAGCCTATGCAATCGGTGGATACCGAATGGAGTCCGCTGCCTCTTTTGGATGACTAGGAAATAGCGCGAATTTGGATGGAGGTTGCATGCGAATTCGGCTATCGATAACGAAGTCATAAAGCAGCTCTTCTCCCTTCTTAAGCCTGATTCCGGCCTAGCCGCAGGAGAGCTCCTGTTATGAAGGTCAACACAAATGCAAAGAGGTGTTTAACGATGTTCAAAAAAGTAATCATCAAAAACGACGAGCGCGGTTTGCTTTTCAAAAAAGGCAGCTACATCAAGCATTTGCAGCCAGGCGTATACCGCCACAGCTCGTTTTCAGACGATAGCGTTATTTTGCAAAATGTTGCGAAACGCTTTTCCGTTCCGAACAAGGAGCTCAATCTGTTTCTTCGAGATGCTCAGCTTGTGGAGGAACTGACGATTGCAGACGTACAGGATCATGAGTATGTGCTGCATTTTGAGGATGGCAAATTCTGCTCGCTGCTGACGTCAGGGCTGTATGCCTTCTGGAATGTTATGAAAAAACATACGTTTATTCGTGTTGATATACGGAATCCCGAGATTTCGGCTGAAGTAGATCGCTCATTGCTGTCGAAGCTGCATGGCTATATTCAGGTGTTCGAGGTTGCGAGCCACGAATCCGGTCTGCTTTTCTACAATAATGTATTGCAGCGGGAGCTTCGTTCGGGCAGGTACTTTTTCTGGAAGGGACCTACTATCGTGCAGGTAAAGACGGTCGATTTGCGCCAACTGCAGCTGGATATGACCGGACAAGAAATTATGACGGAGGACAAGGTAACGCTACGGCTTAACTTTGTGTGTCAATATAAAGTGATCGATCCGCTGAAGGCGATCCAAATCAAGTCGTTCGAGGAGCAGGTATATATTTTGCTCCAGCTAATTTTACGCGAGTACGTGGGTACGCTGAAGCTGGACGATCTGCTGCGCATGAAGCAAGAAATCGCGACTTTCGTCCTCTCGCGCTTGAACGAGCAGAAGGAGCATTACGGCGTGCAGTTTGTATCGGCGGGTCTTAAGGATATTATTTTGCCAGGCGATATCAAGGATATCTTGAATACGGTGCTGCTTGCGGAGAAGAAGGCACAGGCCAACCTTATCACCAGACGCGAGGAGACTGCCTCTACACGCAGCTTGCTGAACACCGCGAAGCTGATGGACGAGAACGGCACGCTGTACCGCTTGAAGGAGCTAGAATTTCTCGAGAAAATTTGCGAGAAGATCGGCACGATCTCCCTTACCGGCGGAGGCAATTTGCTAGAGCACCTCAATTCACTGCTTAGCGTAAAGACGATAGATAAATAGGATAGCGCTTATTTTTTTACTAAATGGGCAACTATAGTTCAATGAAGCAGCGGCAGTCTAGGACTTAATTTCTTGTCCACGGCTGCCGCTGCTTCTGTTATTGGGGAGACTGATGGATATCAATGCATCTCGAGTGATAGTTCAATTACTTTAAAGCCGCAGGTAATTTAACTCCTATCAGTTTGCCAGGCGTCTGTATGATGAGGAATCCACCTTCTTTAAGCAGATTATCATATTGGCGCGCGCCTGTTTTCACACGGAACAGCGGTTTGCCTGAATCAAAATCGATCGCGTGCATGATGCCATCGGTTTGCGCAAGATAGACACCTTTTCCATAGATCACCGTTTTTGCGGAGGGGTTATCACCATTCCAGCTCATGTGTTGTCCGTTTACCTTCTTCATACTGGAGAGCGAACCATTCTGCCAATTACTGAACAAGATACGACCGCGATGAACTTTATAAAGAGGGTATGTGCCTTGTTCATAAGCAGGCTCACTATAAGACTGTAGAGCTTTGCCATCTGGTTTGTAATTATTAAAATCATACCTCGCGATAATGCCATTCTGGTGGATATAAAAATCATTTCCATCCAAGTAGGTTGGTACATTGGTATTATATTCATCGCCGGAACCCACATTTACATTCCATCGGTAAACACGGCTGCCTTTTACTTCACCGGTTTTCACATTGATGACGGACACAGTAATGCTGCGCTCGGAATCATCAACTATCGGTTGATTATTATGTTTAATGGAGTACGCCAGCCCGCCTTCGATCTTGAACGGGACCTCATGGTCGATCATGCCCCAAAGCTTCTTTCCCGTTTTTTTATCGATGGCATTAAGTTGAAGAGTGCTACGTGTTTCTTCTTGCATTGTGATGGTGCGTAATACGATATCTCCTGCGTCCATGATTCCCGAACTGGTGTAATATATTGCTTGGGGCCCGGTGTTTACCCAAAGCTGCTTTCCAGTCTTCAAATGGACTGCAATGGTATGATTGTCTATTAGGGCATACAACGTATCGCCGAAAACTTCGATGGCGTTTGGTTTTTCAATCCTGACGCTCGACTGCCACAGCTTCTTTCCGCTTGAAGCAGAAAGGGCATAGAGGCTCCCGTCACTTAAAGTCCCGTAAATTTTCCCCTCCTGATAGACAAACATGGAATGCACATCTTCTTCAAAAGTCCAAATCGTTTTTCCCGTCTGAGCGTTCAAAGCGATCAACCTCTTATCTCTCAACGTAAATATCTTACCCTCACCCGTCACTGTAAACTTAGAAGTAAGATAATAATCATCCCAATTATCGACTTTTGCGGACCAAGTTGGCTGAACAATCGGTGTCTGAATCCCTGGGTTTCCTACACCGAAGGATATAACAGGATTCTCGGCTTACACTTGGCTAATTCCAATATTGTCCCCCGTCTGTCCTATTTGGAAGGCTATGAGCAAGGCAGTAGCTGTAAGTATTGTTCGAAGCATCAATTTTCGTTGCATGGATGATCCCCCTCTAATTTCCATATATTCACTTTATACCTTTATAAACGAATTGCCTCAGAAAATGTTGCCACGATTCATAGGGAACTCCCAATAGCTTGAAGCTCTCTTTCTTTGTTAAACGGGCAGGATAGTTGAATAGAAACTCGAATTATAGAATTTGATCCACTGCGTGAACAGGAAAGAGGAGAGGTACAGGATGAAAGAATCTTGGGAACGAACAAGTAAAAATATACACATCAATTATGAGACTATAAGTATTATGATTAGCCAAGTGTTCAGAGGCAAACGGCTCATAAAAGCTGAAAGAACGGAAACAGGACTTAGTAGTGGTACCTATAAAATTCAGATTGAGGGATCAGCTACTCCTTTCCTTTTAAGGATTTCTGCTGGTGGTTTAGACGTAGCATCAAAAGAAAAAGCAATTGCTGAGAGATTGAGCGGCGTCGTGCCTGTAGCAGATTACATCTATCTTGATACAAGCCGAAATCTAATAGAATATGACTGGGCTTTACTGGAATGGAAAGAGGGAGTATTGCTGCGGGATATTATGCAAAGAGGAGAAAAACGACAGATTGCAAAAGCTGCGGAATCTGTTGGCGATATATTAGCTCGTATACACAGCCATACTTTTGACTGCCCAGGCTTTTTAGCAGGGGACCTTACCATCGCCAATCCGTTTAACATGGGGGAGGATGAATTTCACTCTTTTATTTCAGAAAGTCTAGATGGTGCTGCAACCGGTCATTGGCTCGGTGCGGAAGCTATGGAAATGGTTCGATCATTCTGTGTGTCTCACCGTTGGTTATTAGCTGAAATTCATGAACAGTCAGTCCTCGTTCATTCGGACTTCAATGGTCTAAATATACTGATGCTTGATAGTCCAAACGGAATTGAAGTGTCAGCGGTATTGGACTGGGAGTTTGCTTTTTCAGGAAGACGTTATGTTGATATTGGAAATATGCTTCGGTATGAACACGAAAATTCCTTATTCGAACGTCATTTTATAAAAGCTTACCAGGATTCTGGAAGATTTTTAAATGAGAATTGGGTCCAGTTATCTAAACTAGAAGATTTAATTGCTTTGTGCGATTTACTGAATCGTTCGACTCTGGAAATGCCTAACCGGATCTCCGATTTAAGACAACTTATAATTCAGACGGTACAATAACTTTAGCTCAATACACAACTTAGATGAAGCTGCCGCGGCGATCGGCAGCTACATTGACGGGCAGTATTTTTCAATAGCTCTTGTTTTTATGCTCGAGATAATGGTAACATTTTATGGGAACATGTGTTTGTTTTTGTATTTTCCAACGGATAGGGGGAATAGGCGTGGTTGAAATCATTGAAAAAGAGCAATTTTCGGTTATTGGAAAATTAGGAAAGGGGTTTGCTAATGAAGCTCCCCAATGGATACCATCATTATGGAAAGAAGCAAATAGTAACTTTATTGAGATAAGCAATCTCGCCATCCATCATCATGTGCAAACGGCTCCCGTTTGTTTCATTAAGGAGCCGATGTGTACATGATCCAATTGACGAACCGCCAGGCACGGCAATTTCTGCTATTGAAGCACGGGTTGTTGGGCGAATATCATTTTACCGGAAAGCAGGGAGTATTGGATTTTGTGCGGCAGGTCGGCTGTATTCAATACGATCCCATCGATGTTTGCGGAAAAAACGCCGAACTGGTGTTGCAGTCGCGAATCAAAGGATTTACCAAGAACATGCTCGCCGAGTTGCTGTATCAAGATAGAATCCTTGTCGATTATCCCGACAAGAATTTGGCCATTATCCCTGTCGAGGACTGGCCGTATTTTGAGCGGTACAGGCAGGCCGCCCGACAACATGCCAAGCGCTATCCCGAAATGGAAGCGTTGATTGAGCAAGTACGAGCTCACATCCAAAATCACGGTGCGCTAAGTTCGGATGATCTAAAATTGGATGGAAATTTCGCTTGGCGATCGGCCATCCACTGGAGCAGCGGAAACAATTCATCCCGGTCGGTGCTGGAGCAGATGTACTCGACAGGCGAGTTGATTATACATCACAAAAAAGGAACGCGTAAATATTACGATATCGCCGGGAAGTACATACAGCCAAATCTGCTGAATGCGCCGGAGCCGCTGGAGGGCGAGCTTGAGCATCACAAGTGGCGAGTACTGCGTCGAATCGGCGCAGTTGGCCTTTTATGGAATCGCGCATCCGATGCCTGGCTGAACATATGGGGATTGAAAGCGGAGCAGCGCAACGAGGTTTTCCGCCAACTGTTGCACGAAGCTCGTATTGTTGCTGTTGCCGTGGAACAAATGAAGGATATACTTTATTGCCGCGCGGAGGACTTGCCGCTTATTGAAGCCGTTCTGCAAAATCCAGCGCCGAAATGGCGCTGCGAGCTGATTGCCCCACTAGATAATTTCATATGGGACAGAAAACTGATCAACGAATTGTTTGGATTCGATTACACCTGGGAGATTTACACGCCTGCAATCAAACGGAAATTCGGCTATTATGTGTTGCCTCTAATATACGGAGAAAGCCTCATCGGACGAGCCGAGGTAATCGCGGAGCGAAAATCCGAGACGCTCGTTGTTAAAAACATCTGGTACGAGAACGACATAAAGCCAACAAAGCAATTGCGAACAGCCTTGAACAATTGTTTTCAAAATTTTGCATTATTCAACGGATGCGAGACGATTTCGACAGAGTCTATGAACTGATATTTCCAGTTCCCTGTTAACATTTGCCGACAAGTTTCGCGTCAAGGTAAATGGAGATATGAAGGGCGCGAATGGGTGGCTGAACCAGGTAGCTTTATATTTGAACCACCAGGCGATATTCATACCTTGATTACAGAAGACGAGGAAGTAGTAACCCTTTTTATATTAGGGGGCTCTCTTCAGTATTTTGATGAGGACTATCAAATTATTGGGCAAGACGACATTTATACCGTCCTAAAAAAATATAGAGATTTTGCGGATTACTTGGAATCCAGATTAGAGATGATCTTATTTATTAACTATCAGGTATATAAGCCTTGTTGGGCTAACGGAGAACGTTAGTTGAATAATGTAACCGCGGCAGCTGGGCATGGATTGGCTGCTTTTTTGTTACGCTACGGGCAGAATAACGCGATGGGACCGCAGTCGAAATAAAGGACAGAATTGCTCGATTAACGATACCCATGGCCATCATGCGGGAGACCTTGCATTTCGTCGTTGTCGGCCTCTAATTATTCTATTGCGCGGTCAGGATCTGTGGACCTTCAGCTGTAATGGCGATCGTATGCTCATATTGAGCGGCGAGCTTGCGGTCCAGCGTCCGCGCGGTCCAGCCGTCCGCATCGATTGTCATGTAGTAGGTGCCTTCGGTGATCATGGGCTCGATCGTGAACACCATGCCTTCCTTGATGCGGAGGCCTTTGCCGGGCTTGCCGACATGCATATAGTTCGGCGCCTCATGCAGGTCCCGGCCGATGCCATGCGCGAGAAGGTCGCGCACGACGCCGTAGCCGTTCGATTCGGCATGCCGCTGGATCGCGCTCGTCACGTCGCCGAGCCGATTGCCGGGCTGAGCCTGCGCGATGCCGAGGTCAAGGCATTCCTTCGTGATGCGCATCAGCTTCTCGGCCGTCGGCGAGATCTTCCCGACCGCATAGCTCCAGGCCGAATCGCCGAGCCAGCCGTCGAGCTCCGCGACCGTGTCGATCGTCACGATATCGCCTTCCTCAAGTGGCTTATCGCTAGGGAAGCCATGCGCGATCACATCGTTGACGGAGGCGCAGGTCGCATATTGATAGCCCTTGTAGCCCTTCGTGTAGGGCTTGGCGCCGTGCTTCAAGATAATGTCCTCGAAGATGCGCTCAATCTCGTTCGTCGTGATGCCCGGTTGGATGAGCGGGGCGATCGTGTGATGGCATTCGGCCACCACTTGGCATGCCTTGAGGATGGCCTCGATTTCATGCTTGCTTTTTAAGATGACCATGTTCGTATCAGGACTCCTTCGTAATGGCTTGCATCGCCAGCTGGGCGATTCGATCGACGTCCAGCTCGGAAGTGCCCGCATAGTAGTGCAGCCCGCAGCAGCCGACCAGCACGGCAAGCATATGGTCGACGCTGTCGTCTTCGCGTTGGGCGATCGATTGGAGCGGAACGTACAGCCGTTCCATGAATCGTCTCTTGGCGGCGTGCCGATCCTTCTCAGGCAAGCCTGCATAATGCTCCGCCGCCATCTTGTAGACGAGATATGCACGGGCGTCCGACTGCCACAGCCGGAGCAGCGCCTTGCAATACGTAAACAGCTGCCTGTCATCCGGGCTGCCTCCGCGGATGTTCGCCCATTCTGACAGGGCTTGCTCACATCGCTCGAAGCCGCTGCCCAGCACATCTTCTATCAATAAATGTCGATTGGGGTAATAATGGTACACCGTGCCGTAACCGAGCTCGGCCTCGCGGGCGACGTCGCGAATATCAAAGCCGCCGCCAGTGCGGAAGTAGGCGCGCGCGGCGGCGTCCAGTATCTGTTCTCTGCGCTGCATGCGGATGAGTTCATTTTGTTCTTTGGTCCGGGGGCACATAGGCGCGTGAACCTCCTTGTATAGACCTGCAAATTTGTCGATTTAAAGATTGTAACGCATGGGGCGGGGATATGCAAATTATCTGTTGGTGCAAGAAAATATAGTTCTTTAATTGAAAATAAAGTTCTTTAGTGAACTGAACACAGACAGACCTCCAGGCAGGTAGTTGCGGAGGCGGTGGTGTTCTGGGAGTGGCGATCCGTGTTGATTTAGAATCACCGCGGTTTTTTTATCGCAAGAAAAAGGAGATACATGGTAAAGTGGATGAGGAGGGGCGCGCGGCGGTAGCAGCATTAAGCTCCCTCGGGAGTTTAGGCTAGTTATATTGAATAACCATCAACAAGGGGCTGCCGCAATTTCTTGAATGCACTGGCAAGGCTTAATGTACTAATTTAAACAGATAGGATGTTTGACATGAATCTTACAAAGAGACAGACCTTATTGGGGGTTGCGATTAGCTTATTAGCCCCATTCCTTGTTTTCCTGCTTGTCGGGTATATTATTTTGAAGCTGCCTGCGGATTTTCAGTATCATGACAGTTACTTTGTAATTTTCCATCTCACGTGGCCAGTTTATCTAGTTGGAGCTATTTTAACTTTTTTACTGTATGCGCTTTGTGTCATAGCAATAAGAAAAATACGGAAAAAGTAGAATGGTTTTATAACTTCAAAGCCTATATTTAAGGGGAAGCAGTTTATTAGATCCATTTGACGGGGGTCAATATGAAAAAAATTGTACTTATAGATTCTGGAGGTTCAGGCAAATCAACTTTGGCTCGAAAACTGGGCGGGATTTTATCAATAAAAGTTCATCATTTGGATTTTATTTTTTGGAAACCAGGTTGGATTAGCACGCCCAAAAACGAGCAAAGAGATGTTCAAGAGGAGCTCGTTAGTCATGATAGTTGGATTATCGACGGCAATTATGGAGGCACGATTGACATTAGGCTGCAAGCGGCAGACACAATCATATTTATTGATCTATTGAGATGGGTCTGCATGATCCGCGTGCTGAAGAGAAGATTCCAGTACCGCAACAAGAAGAGAATGGACTTGGCTGAAGGTTGCGAAGAAAGGGTCCGTCTGGAATTTCTGAAATGGGTCTGGGAATACCCAGAAAAACAAAAGCCAAAGATCTCAGAAAAACTTAGATCGTTAACAAATGAAAAGAAAATGATCATTTTAAAGACTCCGAAAGACGTTCGAGAATTTGTAGCAAATGTGGGATTATTGCACCAACGACGAAGAAGAGCTCAATAAGTTACATAGAGGACTACGGCGTAATATGCGCAGCCGGCCAGCACGACCGGCTGCATTTTTGCTGCTAATGAGAGATTTCGTTAATTATAACCGTTTTATTGGAACACATATTTCGCAAAAGTCATTGTTGTTTCCAGAGTATTTTTCTAGGATCGGCTTGTCGTCAGGGTGAAATCCCATGTTATGTATAGCTGGAAAAATTTCAGCCCATGCTCTTTGAACATCTTCTGCTGTATGTTTGATTTTGAAAATAACATATTCTCCGCTAAAGAGTTCACTTTCGTTGACTAAATCATCAATTTTTTGATCATCTTTTGCAATGACAATACATGCATCATATCTACATTTCTCAGGAAGTGTTTTTTGTGGGTTGTCGTGTGGAATTCCGAATAATATAGCCGATTCAGTAAGTAATTTTTTCTCCATCGCCCATATTTTTAATTCTTGCATTACTTGAACATTGGCAGGACCATAGGGTCCAATTTGTCGTACATACGCAATGCGATAATTCGGGAGAGTTTCAACTCTAATATCCATAGTTTGATTTTCCTTTCTTATCAGTTATTTTCTACAATTTGGATGCTATCATAATATAAAAAATTATTCATTACTTTTTTAAATTGAAAAATTTTCAATTGAACTAACGTAAAAGTTAGTTTAATTAACCGCCTTTTACAAATGGCGATTTTTTTGTTAAGAGAGCCTGTTTTATTCCTGACAGTATCCTTCATTAACAGGTCAAATTTACAATTTATGAGGAAAAAATTAATTTATTTTGTTTGATTCCAGCTACAATTTTTGTTATCTTTGAACCTACATGTTTTTTGGGAATACATTTATAATAAGAAGAAAAGCTTAAAATTTATTTTAGATTTAGGAGATTAATATGACTACAAAGCTAGATAAAGCAATGGAAAAATTTTGGTCGCAGCTTACATATCCATTATCGTACGCGGATGCGCTAAGCACATTATCAAAGCAGCAATTGACTAGCATTCGTACGAATTTGCAAATAAGCAACCTAAGTTCGCTTAATAAGCAAGGGCTCGTTGAGAAGCTGTCAGAGTTGATTCCAGAGAACATTTCGTTAATTACGCGCTGCTTTGACCATAATAGATTGAAGCTCGTTCAGAAAATTGTGAAAAACGATGGCATTTGGGACAAGCCGCTGCTTGAACTCCAGCAATATGAATATTTTCGCGAGCGCGGAATTCTATTTCCTGGTACGGTAGACGGCAAACAGGTAGTTATGATGCCTACCGAGCTGCTGGCGTATTTTAAAGAAGTGGAAGCGCAAGAGGAACATCCTAACATTAAAAGAAATACGGAATGGATTCGGCAGACGCAAGGCTTGCTTTACTATTACGGAGTCTTGTCGGTAGATGAGCTAAAATCATTCATCATTATGGATGAGGATCATCCGCTTGCCCAATACGATATCATGAACATTTTGTTCGAGGCATCGGACTATTATGAGCAGATCGTAATGGACGAAACCACCGATCTTTTAATCTGTGATTTTCGAGCAGCGAATCCGCAAGCAATTATGAAGGAGCGGGCGCTCAGACATGATCTCGATTTTTGTCCATTTACGAAGCAGCAGCTCTTAAAAGCAGGAGAGCCTGACTATGTCGAGCGGAGCAGCCAGTATATGAATTTGGTACGCTACGTTCTCCATCATTATGAGATTGACCGTGAAGAAGCTGATCTTATGGCAGAGGAATGTGTCGACGCCACCAAAAATGGAAATTCATTGGCATGTGTCATCGAATTAACACAGGAATTTATTGAAACTCCGAACTTAGAGACGTTGAGTGTGTTAACGGATCTGCTCGTTGCTTTAATGAATAGTACGAAGCAGTGGGCTATCAAAGGCTATTCACCGGATGAGCTTTCTGCCAAACGAGCGAATGTGAGCATGGTGTTGAACAGGGTGTCTAAACAAGCTGCCCCTGCAGAGGTAATCGACTTTCATACGAAGAAAAAAATCGGACGCAATGATCCGTGTCCGTGCGGAAGCGGGAAAAAATTTAAAAAATGCTGCGGCTAATAGCTAAAAGCAGACACTAATCAATCGATCTGGGGGGCGTGCTGCGTGAGGCAAAATCAGCAAGGACTCTATTTAAGAAGCGTTAAGCTGCTTAGGGAGTCAGTACCCTCCTTCGATGCCTATCCCTTTCATCTAAATGCGATACAGAACTTAGATGAGCTTGCTTTTCATCCGAAAGTAACCTACATCGTTGGCGAAAATGGGATGGGAAAGTCTACGCTAATGGAAGCGATCGCGATCGGACTCGGTTTTAATCCAGAAGGCGGGACGATTAATTTTAACTTTTCTACGGAAGCTACGCACTCCGAGCTTCATCAGTATTTGAGGCTTGCACGCAGCGTCAACAAACCGAGGGATGGATTCTTTTTTCGCGCGGAGAGTTATTATAATCTGGCTACTAATATTGATCAAATGGATCGCGAGGGCGGTCGCGGCGGTCGCATTATTGATTCGTATGGCGGAAAGTCACTTCATCAGCAATCGCATGGCGAATCCTTTTTTGCAACATTCCTTCATCGTTTTAGCGGAAACGGGCTTTATATGATGGATGAGCCGGAGGCGGCTCTATCTCCTTTTCGCCAAATGGCGATGCTCTCTCGTATCAATCAGTTGGTGGGGCAGCGCTCGCAGTTTATTATCGCTACGCATTCTCCTATTTTGATGGCGTATCCGGATGCCGTCATTTATAATTTGACTTCGGCTGGCATAGAGCGCACAACATTAGAGGAGACTGATCATTTCCTGCTGATGAAGCAGTTCGTTAATAACCGGGAAAGAATGCTTCATGAGCTATTTCTAGAAGAGGATTAAAATTAAAGGAGCTGTTAGAGATGACATTAGAGATCGAACGCAAGTTTTTGTTGCCGCAATTTCCTAGCGTATTAATAGAAGAAGGGGAGCTTAAGGTACTCTCCGAGCAAAGAATTGAGCAAACCTACTTGGCTATAGATGAGAATCAAGAGCTGCGCGTTCGGCGTCTGGTGGATCTGGCGAGCGGCGAAGTTTCATATACGCATACCTTCAAGCTGGGAAACGGTCTCTCCCGTGAGGAAATCGAATACTCCATATCTGAGGGCATCTACGAGCAGGTCATCAAGGCATTTGGATTTGTGCCACTTACAAAGAATCGTATAACCGCTGAATGGAACGAACGCATTATCGAGATTGATACCTACGATCAAATCGAGCTTTCTGTGCTTGAGGTCGAGTTTGACTCGGAAGAAGCAGCCAATTCGTTTCTGGCTCCGGAATGGTTCGGCAAGGATATTAGCTCTGAGAGACAATACAGCAACAAAAAAGTATGGCGTGAGCTGCAGGGGAAAACGACTCAATAAAGAAGGTTCGAATACTAAATTACGATTATTTTAAAAAAGTTTAAATAAACGCTTGACCTCATAGGCGCATACATGGTATATTCTAATTCCGGCCGAGAGTAACATGCGGACGACAAGCAAAACAAGCTCAACACAAGAGAGAAAAGATTGCTCTTTGAAAACTGAACAACGAGTAATAACTGCCCTTGCGATTCTAACGAATTGTAAGAAAAAGCGATAAAAAGTAATGAGCATTTCAAACACATGAAGCTTTCTAATCGACATCGCGTCGAAGCGAAAACTTCCATTTGGAGAGTTTGATCCTGGCTCAGGACGAACGCTGGCGGCGTGCCTAATACATGCAAGTCGAGCGGATCTTGTCCTTCGGGATAAGA
>NZ_JBXCIW010000036.1:0-23516 GCF_056786335.1 Paenibacillus sp. Y280 | reverse complement strand
GTTAGACGAGGGTTCTACTTTGAGTTATTCTCATTTACCCAAAGATTCAATTGGATATGGCTGGTAGTAATTCCATCCGTTTAAAGATCCAAATTAGAGATTGGTCACGGATTCAGGGTAATAATCTACGGAGACGTTGTTAGACTTATTTTCCTGCAGCATGCCAATAAATTCCATCCTTCCCTCCACTATAAACTGAGAACAAAATAAAGCCCGCGGTTTCCGCGCCGCGGACTTCATCCGGACGATAATGTCCTTTTTCAAACTTTCTTTTTATATACCTTCATTGCAAAGAAGTAGGCTACGATCAAAATTACGACGCACCAAGCAAGAGCGACCCATATATCATTGCCCACCGGCTGATCCGACAGCAGTGCACGAATGGCTTCCACGATCGAGGTCACCGGCTGATTTTCAGCGAAGGCGCGAACGACAGTCGGCATCGACTCGGTTGGCACAAACGCCGAGCTGATAAACGGCAGGAAGATAAGCGGGTAGGAAAAGGCGCTTGCGCCCTCGACCGTTTTCGCAGACAGGCCTGCAATCGCAGCTATCCAAGTTAATGCCAGCGTAAACAGCGCGAGTATGCCGACAATTGCAAGCCACGACAGGATCCCCGCAGACGAATGAAAACCCATAATCAAAGCGATGAGAATAATTACGA
This sequence comes from Paenibacillus sp. Y280, assembly GCF_056786335.1. Classification (NCBI taxonomy): domain Bacteria; kingdom Bacillati; phylum Bacillota; class Bacilli; order Caryophanales; family Paenibacillaceae; genus Paenibacillus; species Paenibacillus sp. Y280. Next base: position 22,852 of record NZ_JBXCIW010000036.1, on the reverse strand, counting down.
TAAGGGATATAGCGTTCGATACTAGTGAGGTCAGCACATGTCCCCAAAGAAATGCGGAACGTGAAATGGGCATGGATTGAAACCGCTCGAATATGCCCTTCTGCACATCGTTGAACAGTCGAAAAGCCGTGTAGGATATTCCGCTAGCAATAGCAATTAGAAGTATACCTGGCAGCAGGTAATTTACATAGTTATCCGTTCCGGTTTGAATGGCACCGCCGAACACATAGACGAACAGCAGCATCAACGCAATCGGCGTGATGGCGACCGTAATGATGGTGTCCATGCTGCGTGAAATATGACGCATAGAACGTCCTAGCAGAATGCTCATATCTCTGAAGAAATGTTTCTGTACTCTCTCCATTTACTTTCCCTCCCTTTTGCTGACGATTGCAAGGAATATATCCTCTAATGTCGGCTGTTTTTCAACATACTCCACCTTTGCGAGAGGGAACATCTTTTTCAGCTCCGGGAGCGTGCCGCTGGCAATGATCTTACCTTCATGCAAAATGGCAATTTTGTCGGCAAGCTGCTCTGCTTCTTCCAGATACTGCGTGGTTAAAAGAACCGTCGTACCGCCGTTCGCAAGCTCTTTGACAATGTTCCATACCTCGATACGTGCCTCAGGGTCGAGTCCTGTGGTCGGCTCGTCGAGGAATATGATCTTTGGTTTTCCCACAAGGCTCAAGGCGATGTCGAGCCTGCGGCGCATACCACCCGAATAAGTGGATACTCTGCGGTCTGCGGCTTCTGTCAAGCCGAAGCTTTTAAGCAAATCGTCTGCAACCTGTCGTGGGTTTTTAAGGTAACGCAGCTTGGCAATCAAGATAAGATTTTCCCGTCCGGTCAATAATTCGTCAACGGCGGCAAATTGACCGGTCAGACTGATCGCTTGTCGCACATTCTCGGGCTTTGAAGCAACATCGAATCCGTTTACGGCAACGGATCCGCCATCATGTTTGAGCAGCGTGGTGAGGATTTTGACAACCGTAGTCTTGCCTGCCCCGTTGGACCCGAGCAATGCGAAAATACTGCCCTCTTCCACCTCGAAATCTACGCCCTTTAGAACCTGTAGATCCTTATAGGACTTTATGAGCCCTGTTACTTTAATTGATTGGTTTGGCATATTTTTATCCCCCTTTAAATTACGGTAACCTTAGACAGATCGGCTTCCATGCCCTTAAGAGAGGCATAAGTCAACTTATCCATCATCGCTCCGTCAAAGCAGATCGTTTTAATGATGCGATAATATTTCTTCGTTAACGTAAAACCTGAATTAAAAGACACATTTTTAAGCGTTGCTCCCCTAAACGAAACTTCGTTTAATGCCGCCTTGTCAAACGTAACGCCGATAAACGTCTGTCCGTCAAAACGCTGCCCGCCTAAGGCAGAGTACTTGAAGTCAACCCCATCAAATAAACAACCTTCAAAAATCGTTTTGCTAAGATCGGTCAGCGTTAACGTCACATCGGTCAGTCTTACTCCTGTGAATTTGGCTCCGTCAAGCCCCGACTTGCTGAAATTGGTTCGTACAAGGATCGTCTTATTGAAGCTTGCATTTGTCAGGTCAAGTGCGGATAGGCTGCAGTCCGTCAGATTCGCGCCGTTAAAATTAGCTTCGCGTACGTCGCTGCTCTTAAACGAACTGCCAGTCAAATCTGCGCCCGAAAAGTCGGAACCGTGCAACGCGCTGCCTGTAAACTGTCCTTTATGGGCCGTAACGCCTGCAAAGTCGCTTTTCGCCAGGTTGCTTCCGCTAAAGTTTGTCACCACCTGACGTTCCAGCGAGCGTGAGAGGTTGGCGACCTCCAGGATCGTTTGTTCGATGTCGCCGATACTCTCAATAGTCATCTTAAACGCTGTTTCATCGTCCTTGCCTTCAGCTTTGAGTTCACGGAATCGCTCCTGTAAATCGGAGTGCAGGTCAGTCTTTAATTCGGTGACGCTTTTTACTCCATCGTATGGCGTAAATACGCCGTTCAAATAATTCGTCAATTTCTGATTCATACATCATCTCTCCTTATAATAAGCTTTCAAGAACGCGCTTCGCGTACTCCCAGTTGCTTATATTGCGGGCGTAAGCAGTCTTACCCTTTTCGGTAATTCTAAAATATTTACGACGTCCACCCTGAGATTCATCACCCCAATACCACTCGATATCGCCTTCTGTCTCAAGCCGTCTGACGCTGGAGTACATCGTGGCTTCCTTTAATTCATATTCGCCGCCCGAGCGCTCGGCAATCAGCTTGACAATTTCGTATCCGTAGCGGTCAGCTTCGGATAAGAGCCGTAAGATCATCGTGTCGGTATGTCCGCGCAACAGGTCGGATGTAATTTTGTTCTCGCTCATTTAATCACCTCCGCATCTAAATGATACAACACAGTACCATGACAGTCAAGGTAGTATTATAAATAAAATACTTTTTCTGAAATGTTGCATGTTCATTCAGTAACTTTATGAAATGCCACTAGGTAGAACGAACGTTGAGAGCTCTGCACGTATCACATGCAGTTTCTTTCGTAGAAGTAGATAATCGGACAATGCTCTTGTCACAAAATGGTAATCGAATCAAGTTTTTGACATCGCATAATGACGAGAATTTGGTCCTATAACTAAAAAAAGCCCACGATTTACGCGGACTTCAATCGGACTATTTTGTTGTCACCTGACACCTTTGGTGTTCGGCCAGCTGGCCGGCTATGTGTTTCCACTGCTGTTCATGCCAAGCTTTATTACGCAATCCTTGTCCGCCGCTCTCATTCCTGCGATTGGCGAGGCAGCGGCGAACAACCTTTATAAACTTCTTATATTCCAACAAATATTGATTAACTCTTCATCACTCAGATGCATGTTGATGGAGCTATTTCGCTGCCGCTAACGCCTCGGCATAGTCTGATAATACGATCATCCTGCCATTATCTAAGCGTGATTCCTCCGCTGCAAAGGCCATTAAGTGACTCCTTACCGATGCGGCTGCTGAGGTCAAGCTTTCTTGTCCTGTATAATTCCGGACTTCCTTTAAGAAGCTGCGAACAATTCCAGCATCGCCGCCCCCATGACCAGTCACTTGAGGCGGAATTGTAAGCTCTGTCTTCTGGTGGGTCAGAAAGTCATACAGCGTTATGGTATCCCCTTCAGCCCGAAGCTCACCACTTGTTCCCATGATTTGAATTCTCCGTTCCTGCTCGAACGTAAACCCGCACATGCTGAACATCGCTGTTGCACCTCCTTCAAATTCCATGTTAACAACTTGATGATCGACAACGTTGTTATCACTGCGATATACACATCGACCATAATCCGTCTCACGAAGGCCAATAATAATATTCTCTTTGGTCAGATCAGGAGAGAAGTGTCTCGCCCAGCCTTTATACTGATTGCTTAAATAGAATCGTGGCGCAGAATAGGGGCAAGCTGCTTCTGCTGCGCAGTCCAGGCATCGGTATAGTGCAGGTTACACAGTGTATGGATATGAAATTGATAAAGCTGATAATTAAATAAACAAAAGCCCTGCCCTACCATTTGATATAACAATGGTGGGGTTTTGTTTATTTAAAGTGTACAACATAATTACGTACTAGTCCGCTATATTGACGACGTTATCTTTAACTTGATAAATGATATAGTTATGATTCCATTGCTGCACGGAAACGTTCGTTTCTTCATCCCCCTTTTTAAAAAAATAATTAGAGCCTTCTTGCTCGACATAGGTCCAGCCTTCGCTGCTCATTCGTTCTTTAAGAAGAGACTCAATGGAACGATTCTCTTTTGCAAGATAATGCCCCTCCCCATCCATCACGACTATTTGTTTATCCGTTGTACCTAATGTGTACATGAGCTTAATGTTATAGAATCCAATATTATTGATATAGGCAGCAGCGAGTATAACGACAAGAACAACGATTCCAATAATTCCGAATACCGCGACTTTCCAAGGTTTCCTCAAAATTATTTCACCACCTATGCGTATTTGAACTCAAATTAGCACGACTTCGTACGATTATTTCCGCCGAGGTGGTAATAGAAGCCAATGCTGGCTTATACCCTCGTACTGACTAAGCTTAGTCTGCAACTCCGGCTTCCGGTGAGTAATACCGGGAACATCAATTGTGTCCATCAAGTGGCTCATAACAAATCAAAGCTCCAGCAAGCCACTTATTCAATGTGTGGTCCCGTGACTTACCTCCAGGTTTCAAATGACCGCTAATATAGATTAGCGGTCATTATGTGTTTTCAAAGCATATACTTGATGTCCGCTAATGTAAGTCAAGATTTGGAGGCTTTTTCGGCTTTTTACCTTTTCATTTTCAAGGTACTGGTTAATAAAATGCTTTAATACTACGAACACGATGCTTTAACTTCTGCGGGTAAGTGGGCTCTTACATGCAGAATAAACGTTCGATGCAAACTATAGTCTGTCAGGATTAGAAAGTTCACCAGTGTTTTGTCCATCAATTCCCCTCCTACTAGACATCATTATACCACTTATTTTCCAGAGCCTTATCTTCAAAGCAAAATAAAAATGAGCAGGCCGCCGTAGCGACTGCTCATCTATGTGTGTTATTCAACAATTTTTCCTCGTTAGCTCAAAACCATATATTATAATAAAAAATCACACAGCGCTTGGAGTTATATGGTTACATATTCATGTCATTCGACTGCATCTACAACAAGTATTTTCCCGTGATCGACTGCTCCGTATGGATGATCTGCTGAGGTGTGCCCTCGAACACCACCTGGCCGCCTTTGCTGCCTCCATCCGGTCCCATATCGATGATCCAATCCGCATGGCTGATTACATCGAGGTTGTGCTCGATGACGATCACCGTATTGCCGGCATCCACGAGGCGGTTCATGATCTCCAGAAGGTGACCGATATCTGACATATGTAGGCCGGTTGTCGGCTCGTCCAACACGTAGATGCTGCCCTTCTTATGCAGCTCGCTTGCCAGCTTGATGCGTTGGCATTCCCCGCCCGAGAGCGTGCTGAGCGGCTGGCCGAGTGTAATATAGTTCAGTCCCACATCACTCATAGCCTGAAGCTTACGCACAACCTCTTTTAGCTGAAAAAAATCCAATGCCTGCTCCACAGTCATCTCCAGCACTTCTGCAATTGACTTGCCGTTCAGCTTGTACGCGAGCACCTCTTCCTTGAACCTTCTACCGCCGCATTCTTCACATGGCAGCTTCACGCTGTCGAGGAATGCAAGGTCTGTATACACAACACCAAGCCCTTGGCAGTTCTCGCAAGCCCCCTTGGAGTTGAAGCTGAACAAGCCTTGATTAACCTTGTTCGCGGAAGCAAACGCCTTGCGCACATCGTCCATAATGCCCGTGTAGGTAGCAGGATTCGAGCGTGTTGACACTCCTACCGCCGATTGGTCGATGACGATCGCATCCGGATGCTGGCTGAGGAATACATCATTAATCAACGTACTCTTGCCCGAGCCTGCGACACCTGTTACGACTGTCAGCACTCCGGTTGGAATATCTACACTCACGTTCCGCAGGTTGTGCAGTGTGGCATCCTTGATAGACAACTTGCCGGATGACTGCCTGCATTCGTGCTTCAGCTGGAGCGGCCGCTTCATATGAGTACCAGTCAGTGTACCTGCCTCCAGCAGGCCTAGGAAGCTTCCTTCATACACGATGGTACCGCCTCGGCTGCCAGCGTGAGGCCCGACGTCGACGATATGGTCCGCCAACTTGATCACATCGGGATCATGCTCGACGACAATCACGGTATTTCCCTTGTCGCGCAGCTTCTGAAGCAATTCATTTAACCGGTGAACATCCCGGGGGTGCAAGCCAACGCTGGGCTCATCGAAGATGTAAGTAACATCCACCAGACTGCCGCTCAGGTGCTTCACCATCTTGACGCGCTGCGACTCGCCGCCTGACAAAGTATCAGTCTCACGGTCCAGCGTCAAGTAGTCAAGCCCGATATCCACCAAATGCTGCAACCGCTCCGTCAGCGACTTGACGATCGGCGCCGCGACAGGATCGTCAATCTCCCGAATGACCCGGATGAGCTGTCCGACCTCCATGGAGGACAGCTCCGCAATGTTGAGTCCATTGATCCTGCAGCTTAGCGCGGCCTGACTGAGTCTCGCGCCGCGGCAGCTGGAGCAGGGTCCCTCTGAAATGTACGGCGCAACCGTTTTTTGTGTGCGCTCGGACTTCGTCTTCACATCCTGCTTGATGTATTTGTTGGTGAACTTCTCAATGACGCCTTCCACTGTTATATTCGTTGCCTTGCCAGCGAAATCCATCTTAACTTTCCTTGCCTTGGCGTACAGCAGGTGATCCAGTTCCTCATCCGAATAATCGCTCAGCTTCTTGTCGAGATCGAAGTCTCCCGACTGAACGATCATGCTCCATTCCCAGCCGTTCACCGGATAGTCCGGCAGCATAATTGCCCCTTCATTCAACGACTTTGACATGTCCAGCGCCTTGCTCATGTCGATGCCTAGCCTGCGACCGATCCCGTTGCACTCGGGACACATGCCTTGCGGATCGTTAAACGAGAACATGTGCGCTTGTCCAACATAGGGCTTACCAACTCGGGAGAAGAAAAGACGGAGTATGGGAGAGATATCAGTAATCGTTCCCATCGTAGAATGGGAACCGCCGCCCAGACGCTTCTGATCGACAATAACAGCCATGCTCAGGTTTTCGATCGCGTCCGTATCCGGCTGTGGAACGCGGGGCAGGAAATTGCGCACGAATATGCTGAAGTTCTCATTCAGCAATCGCGTGGATTCTGCGGCGATCGTATCGAAGACGATCGATGACTTGCCGGAACCGGATACCCCTGTGAAGATCGTGATCTTCCGCTTGGGAATGCGCAAGGATACGTTCTTGAGATTGTTTTCCCTCGCACCAGAGATTACAATAAACTCCTGATTAGATTCGCTCATTCTTAACATCCTTCCGATAGTGTTAATTTCTACTAATATTCACATTGTTAGCTTTATCCATATTCAATTAGTGTGAACTTTACCGAAACGACGAGAACTTGTCAGATTGTGAGAAGTAGACATAAACCGGCTGCAAACGAAATGCAGCCGGTTTATGTCTATTCGGGTCAAACAGTTTTCAACAATCGTACCCATTAATTTAGCCTGGGGGAAGGAGATGTTTTAGTACCGAAAGCAGTTATTGTTCCAACACCTTATCAAGCTCGCCGCACCATTTACCCCAGCCATACCTTGCGCCTTCGAGACCATGAACATTGGCGAATCCGGTTTGCTCGAGATGAAGGTTAACCTTTCCGTCCCCTAAATCCTGCAGCGTCCAGGTGACCGTGTGCTTCTCCTCTCCGCTGGCCCAAGTATAGGACACCCGGTTTGGTGCGTCCACGATAAGCACTTCCCCGTCAATAATGCCATCCCAATATTCGGACGGCTGAGTACGAAACTGAAAACGGTGTCCTACGACAGGCACAAAATCATTTTCCATCGGCTGACCATTGTGGATGTTGACCACCCACTTGGCAAGCTTGCTTGAATCGGTGATGGCGAACCAAAGCTTCTCGATCGTTGTCGAGTATTGAAAATCCAAGGTTAATACTAAACTCATTCTTCTTCCTCCTCCAATAGTTGGTTTAAGCGCAACATATTCGTACTCCAGAACTTGGTGTAGAAAGCCACCCAATCTTGAATTTCTCTAAGTGGAGAGGCGTTTAGCCTAAATCTCGTTTCTCTGCCGACTTTTCGGTCAAGTACCAGTCCAGCCTCTTTAAGTATTGTCAAATGCTTGGATACTGCTGTACGGCCCATTTGAAACTGTGCCGTTAATTCATGCAGCGGTATCTCCTCTGCCTCTGCTAACAGACGAATCAGTCGGCGCCTAGTTGGATCTGCAATCGCGTCATACACATCCCGCAGCTGGTCGTTATCTCTCACAACACCCTCTCCTAAAATATGATTACCTAGGTCAGCCGTTAATTTCACAACCTCCTAAGCGTATGCGGCTCTTTGAACGTAGGCCCCTTGAGGCGTGAATCGCTAATTTGACACCTTTCAGTGTCGCTTTGATTATAGGTCACCATTCAGTGTCGTGTCAACAACATCTTTAAACTCCACATGAATTCTGTCAGTAAGCTATGAGTGTCAATTATTATGAAGCGAAATGAAAACCTCATCCTATAATAGGAAACAGAATCCACTTGGCCAAGCAGGCTAATTTAGATTTCCTTGATTAATCTCCATAACTTTTTTGAATATACTAACCAGAACTTGTAATCACTTATTTCTTCCCTAAAATTGTATACTCTGTCCATATCCGTGTAATGTCCGATAGTAGTAATCGGTATTTTTAATTGAACTGTGCTCTTAATAACTCTCGATAAGTCAATGAATAATCCATCTCTCGTGCATTCTAATAGTGCCGATGTTATGTCCTTTGGTATATCGCAAAATTTTCTTCCGGTTAACTTATGAAGTTTCAAAGTAATCACTCTGGCCAGAAGAGTTTCATAATCATAAAGGTTTGTAACATAGAGCTTGTTAAACCAGCCGTCATCATGTGCATAATAGGCAAATCTTATCTTTGGAATATTATGTAATGGCTTAGCAAGATGACCAAAAAACAATAATTCAGCAATCTGATTGTTGCTTAAGGCATCCAAATCCTCTTCTTTCGAAAAATCCACCCAGCAAAAATCTCCATAGTCATAAACAGAATCCTCAATCAATTCATTAATTTCTTCCTTCATGACATAATCAAATCTAGAGTGTTGATTCCATTGAGCATTATCAAAATTATGCCTAAGCAGCAAAAGATTCTCCGGCCTGTTGTCTACACCGTTCATGAATTCATAAAATTCAATTCCATACGAATAAAAACAATTCGTTTGATGCTCGCCGCTTACATAGATCAGATCCCTTATTTTCATTCTTTTCTTCATTAAACATACCCCTCAAAATGTACGAATTGCTTCAATATAGTTATAACCCTATAGCTGTCGGAGGACAAGAACATATATCGTTACCCGGATTATTGATTTCACACCTTATTAACATACAAATAATGCGCTGCCATTCGACAGCGCATTAGTAAGTGATAGCGGATAAGCCCTTGGGAGCAAATCCGCCATAGCAATCTCTGTTACTGGTACGTTGAAAAGATAAAGTGCGTCTCTCCGTTGTCGCCGGTCACACCTGTCAAAGTTGGCATAGAGCCTCTGATTGGCAGTACCCAGTTTAGTGGAACAGCCTTTTGCCAGCCTCCATCAGCATAACGGATGGTATGCCATGCCTGTCCATCCTCGGTAGTAAAGACGAATTGCGTTTGTCCGTCAGAACCGGAGCTGCCACCTATTGCGATGACTCGTTTCTCCACCTGCAATTCTTTTCCTAGATCATTCAAACCCTTCCACTTCCCGCCATTTCTAAGGCGAAGAGTATGCCATAGATGTGCGCGGTTTGTAGCGAAGACAAACACCGCATCCCCGTTACTTGGACCTGCAGCCCCTGCAATCGTGGTAACTACTCCAGACCATTTAGTTGAAAGCTCGGCCGATAGGTTGCCTAGCGTCTGCCAGCTTCCGTTAGCACGCCGAATGGTGTGCCAGAGGTGTCCGTCATTTGTAGTGAACGCAAATTGCGTAGTCCCATCGGCACCGTTAGTTCCGCTGAGAGCCACCACGTTCCCAGGCACCTTAACTTCACTTCGAAGGTCGCCAATCGGCTGCCAATTCCCGTGCGATTCACGAATCGTGTGCCATAGATGTCCATCGCTGGTTGCAAAAATGATTTGTGTCGTTCCATTCGCCCCGCTCGCCGCTGCGACTGCTGCAACACCTTTGGGAATTTCAAGCAACCGAGAAAGATTGTCCGGCCCCGACCAACTGCCATCCGAGTGGCGAATCGTGTGCCACAATTCGCCAATTTCCTCAGGTCCTCCCCAGATCGTGGCGAAAGCTAAATGCGTATCGCCGTTTTCGCCTTTTGCACCTGCAACAGAAAGGATCGGACTTTGAATATTGAATTTATTATGCAGCTCCACCAGTGGCTGCCAGCTTCCGTCCGAGTTGCGCACAGTATGCATGAGGCTCTTGCTTGCATTAGACTTGGGATACAAAATTGCAACTAACTGCATATCTGAAGCGTCAATGTCCGTGCCTCCTGCGACAGCAATGCCATCCTTCATGATGGACGCTGGCAATTTGTAGCACATGATGGAGTTAGGGTCCGCCACCACCGTTTCACTAACGAGCGGGTCAAGTGGAGTAAGTACCTGTCCTATTGTCTTCTCGCGAGACCAATTATAACGCTCTGCAAAATAGGCGATTGCCTTTTCCGAGTCAATGAGATTCACGATCTCAGGACGGCGATGCTCATGAGGAAAGCCAAGTGTATGACCAGTTTCGTGACGAACGACACGTCGGAATTCTGATTCAGGCGTATCCATACTGAATCCTTCAAGATTCATCGTGGCCTTGTCAGGAGGAATCAGCAGAATATCGGTCCCGGTATAGGACCAATATCCTTTACCATCAAAACTGATTCGGACTTGAGGATTGTCAGATGATTCCGTAAACACGATGTTTCCGGTCACGTTCCATGCATTCATGTGGCTAATAATCCGTGCTTTCAATTCAGCAGATGGATTCCCGATGAATCCGACGGTCAGGTTTACCCCCCTTCTACTCCAGCGTTTCAATGTCAGTAAAGCCAATTTGATGGGGTTTGCTTGCTCCTGTTGTGACAAAAGTAGGACCTGGTGGGCTTTCGGCGCGTTCTCTGGGTTAATCTCGATCGCTTTCGCTGCCGCTTTTACCTGAAGTTCGGAAGGTAGTTCTTTGAGGGTGCACATGATTGAGTCGGATAAGTGAGTTGTTCTGGATGGGGGTATACTGCACATTGCTGACACCTCCAGTTCAAATTATAGAAAACACTCCTTAAGTATACTGTATCTAACGTAATAAATCTGCATAATTTTTCCATAGTAAAAAAAGGATTTTTTCTTTCAAATTTTTATCGGATTAAAAAGAAACGGTGCCCCTGCTAAATATTTTTTTATTATAGCTTGTGCATAGGGCTGTTCTTCTTTTAGCCCTTCGGTTTCCCTTGGATCAGGGGCATGATGACAATAATTCTCTATCATGACCATCACTGTAAAACTTTCTAGTGCGGGAAGCCAGTCGCCTTCTAGTCTCCTCTTGCTTTCATAACCTTTAATCAGTAACTCCCTTTGCCATGGATAAAGCCCCAAAATCGCATGTGCTATATCATATAGGAAGTATCCAAATCCACATCTCCCAAAATCAATTGGACGAGGTTCTCCATTATGAAATACAATGTTCCCTTGGTGCAAATCGCCATGAATTAATCCATAGCTTTCATCATCTTTGCTAAGATTGTTAATCCAGGAGAGTATCCTTTCAGCCGCTGATTGATACAACTGGAATTCGGTATCTATCAGGAACCGATCATAATGTTGCGATAACCGAGTCATAGCTTGCCTAAAGCTTTCCTCACCCCAAAAAGGGCGCATGAAGCTAGAGGTCAATTCGAAATTTTGTGATACCTGATGAAGCTTTGCCAAGAGGATTCCCTCTCTAAAAATTTGATCTTCAGTAAGATCGCCACTCGCTTGCACGCCTTCTACCCAACGCATCAATGAAGCGTAACCGATGTACCCATTCTCCAAATTAATTTGTACAGTTTTAGATCCATTTCGGTCTAATATCCCCTTAGGGAGGGGAATATCCATCTTTTCATTCAAAGCATCAAGCCAAACGAGTTCAGATTCTATTTCTTCTCTACTTATTCCTGCATGAAAAATACGGAGTAAAAAATCCCCTTCGTTACTCGTTTCTATTACAAATGTTGATGTACCGGATAATTGGTTGAAACGTATTTTTTCCCATTCCAAATTATAGTTTTGAAGCGCCATCAGAGCTGCTTGCTTTGATTGTGCAATAATCCGCTTAATTTCTTTTTCAGAATCCAGCTTAGACACCTTCGTCATGACATCCCCTTATCCCTTGAATTCCCATGGTACAAGAACAATACTGCAGAATATTTTAACACAGCAAAGAATTGAGGATTGGTTGACTTTGATTATAACTAAATTCACCAGAACGCCAATCTGATCGTCATGCATTCTTCAGCTCTGCGAACTCCGTCGGATGATAATAACTGTCGGCTTGCGTTCTCTAGCCTGCTGCATCGAACCGTTCTTCTTATTTCGTTGAAATAAAGGCTTCGTATTGCTCAGAGCTCAGCAGCGCCTTCACAATTTCCTCAGCATCTCCGTTTACCTTTACCTCTATAATCCAACCTTCTCCATAAGGCTCTGAGTTCACCAGCTCCGGCGAATCGAGCAGCGTCTCGTTGACCTTGGTGACAATTCCGTTAACTGGACTGAACAGGTCCGATACGGTTTTGACCGATTCAATCGTCCCCAATGGTTGATTCGCTTCAAGCTCGGCACCTATTTCAGGAAACTCGACAAATACGATATCTCCAAGTTGGCTTTGAGCAAAATCGGTAATGCCGATTCGAATCACTGTTCCGTTAGCCTTCGCCCACTCATGCTCCTCCGAATATCCCAAACCTGCTTTAACCTCGCTCATGCTCAACATCCTTTCATTCGTTTTTTTATAGTTTGCTTACTTTTTTAAAAAAAATTATAAGAACATCACCGTTTGTAAGCTCACGGGAGACACCTCCATATCATGATAAAAACACAAAAAAGGACAGAGAACCGGCTTGGTGCCGTGTTCTCTGTCCTGGGTACCTGAGAGTTTAAGCAGTCTTTCGACTGCGCTTACCCCTTTGGTGGCTATTCGCGCTCTCCAGAGTCGCGTCAGATGGCGGTTCTTTTACCTGAGAGATTAATCATCCGGCTGACTGGCCGTCGACTTGCTCCTTCGGTGCCCTGCGATTATTACCTCGCCTTGGGTCTCTCCCACCATCGTCATCCGCTTATGCCATTTAATGCTTATAGCTTAATGTAGAACGCAAGAACATGTCAATATACCTCACATATTTTTTTACTGCATGAAATTATCGTTGACACTCCATTCAAGGGTCGTGTATAAGTAGACTATAAAACCAAATATGCGGATGATGGTAAAGGGAGAGATCGCCCAGAACAGACAGCGGCGGCGCCGAAGGAGTAAACCTAATATGGGTGAATCTCTCAGGCAAAAGGACCTTTATCGGACGCACCTCTGGAGAGAACATACGGTGCGCTTAGAGCGTGCGCGTTGTCGCCCAAGGGGAAACCTGAACAAGATTCTTGTTCGGGGCAACTCTCAGGTACAAAGGACAGAGCAAAGAGAAAACGCAAAGCGGCATATTTGCTGCGGACGTTAGCTTTTTTGCTGCTGTCCTTATTTGCATTGTTCGGCTATTACGAATCCGAGGAGGACTGAGTAAGATGAACGAACTTAAGAAAACACCGCTATACCCGCTCTATGCCGATTTTCCTGGCGTACGCTGTATCGATTTCGGCGGTTGGGAACTCCCCGTTCAATTCTCCGGCATTCAGAAGGAACACGATGCCGTCCGTCAACAGGCTGGCCTGTTCGACGTATCCCATATGGGGGAATTTATGGTGACCGGGAGCTTCGCAGAAGCCTTCCTGCAGCAATTGACGACGAACGATGTGTCCAAACTCACCAACGGCCAAGCCCAATACACGCTGATGTGCTATCCGGACGGAGGCGTTGTCGACGATCTGCTCGTCTACAGGATCACAGCTGATCAATTTCTTGTCGTCGTAAATGCTTCCAATATCGACAAGGACTTCGATTGGATGCGCGAGCATTTAATCGGCGACGTTACGCTTGAAAATAGGTCCGATGAGCTGGCGCTGCTCGCTCTTCAAGGTCCTAACGCTGCCGCGATTATGGCTTTGGTGACGGAAAATTGCGACAAGCTGGCTCCTTTCCATTTTGCCACTGACGTATCCCTTGGCGGCGCTCGGGCGCTCGTCTCGCGAACGGGTTACACCGGGGAGGACGGCTTTGAAATATACGTCTCTGCCGGTCAGGCGAAAGAGGTATGGAATGCGCTGCTTACGGTGGGCAGTCCGTTTGGACTAATTCCTGCCGGTCTTGGCGCTCGCGACACGCTCCGCTTCGAGGCTCGCCTGCCGCTTTACGGCCAGGAGCTGTCGAATACGATTACTCCGCTTGAGGCTGGCTTAGGCTTCTTTGTCAAGCTGACCAAGGATAAATTCATTGGACAAGAAGCGCTGCAGCAGCAAAAAACGGACGGTGTGCCGCGAAAGCTGGTTGGCATCGAAATGATTGACCGCGGCATTCCGCGCCCCCACTATTCCGTATTTGCTCACGGAACTAAAATCGGAGAAGTAACGACAGGAACGCAGTCCCCGACACTGAAGCGCAACCTCGGACTCGCCTTAATCGACGCCGATTATGCGGAGCTCGGAACCGAGCTTTGGGTGGAAATTCGCGGAAAACGATTAAAAGCCGTCGTTATTAAGACCCCATTTTACAAAAGACTGCCTAAGGAGTGAGCCTCGTGCCCAACAAACACCGCTATATCCCGATGACCGATCAGGACCAAGCCGACATGCTGAAGACGATCGGCGCAGAGTCGACGGAAGAGCTATTTCGTGATATCCCCGAAGCGATTCGCTATCGCGGCATTTTACCAATGTCACCTGCTCTTGACGAGTTCTCGCTGCTTGAGCATATGAAGGCATTTGCCGGCCGCAACGCTGACACTGACCGCTACACCAGCTTTCTTGGCGCGGGCATTTACGACCATCACCTTCCCGTCGTAATTAATCATATGATTTCGCGATCCGAATTTTACACAGCTTACACTCCTTATCAACCGGAGATCAGCCAAGGCGAGCTTCAAGCTATTTTCGAATTTCAGTCCTATATCTGCGAATTGACCGGCATGACTGTTTCCAATGCGAGCATGTATGACGGAGTAACGGCGCTTTCAGAGGCCGGCGCTCTTGCGACCGGAGCGACGAAGCGCAAGCAGCTAATCATCTCCCGCACCGTTCATCCGGAAGCCCGCGAAATGGTCCAAACGATGGCTCATGGCTTGAACCTGGAGATCGTAGAAGTCGGCTATGCGAATGGGGTGACAGATCTCGATGCATTAAAGGCAGCCGTGAGTACCGAGACTGCTGCCGTGCTTATCCAATCCCCCAACTTCTTCGGCTGCATTGAGGATATCGCTGCCATTGAGCCCATCATTCACGGCGTGAAAGGATTGCTCGTCGTCAGCACGAATCCGATGTCACTCGGACTGCTTGAGACCCCTGGCAAGCTCGGTGCCGACATCGTCGTCGGCGATGCTCAGCCGCTTGGCATTTCGCAATCACTCGGTGGACCTACCTGCGGCTTCTTCGCTGTCAAAGAGCCGCTCATGCGCCGGATGCCCGGCCGAATTGTCGGCCAGACGACCGACCTCGATGGCAAGCGCGGCTTCGTATTGACACTGCAAGCCCGCGAGCAGCACATCCGCCGCGAGAAAGCGACATCCAACATTTGCTCCAACCAAGCCTTGCTTGCCCTCTGCGCTTCGATATACTTGTCGACCATGGGTAAACAAGGACTTTACGATGCAGCTAACCTGAACCTGCAGAAGGCCCACTACGCCTCCCGCCAGCTCATTGCCCAGAGCGGAATCAAGCTTCCATTCTCCGCGCCTTTCTTCAACGAATTCGTAATCCAGCTGCCTGAAGGTACGTCGGTGAAAGTCATGAATCTGAAGCTGTTGAATGCCGGATTCCTTGGCGGTTTTGACCTTGGGTCGGCCTATCCGGAGCTGACCGGCCACATGCTCGTTGCTGTCACGGAGAAACGCACGCGCACTGAAATCGATAGCTTTGCAAGCAGACTGGGGGAATTGGCATGACGATGACAACCAAACCGGAAAAAGCACTTATTTTTGAATTGAGCAAGCCTGGCCGCGTGGCCTACTCGCTTCCAGCCTGCGACGTTCCCGAGGCTGCGCCCGGTGAATATATTCCACCAGTGATGCTGAGAGAATCACAGGCTCAGCTCCCGGAAGTGTATGAAGTAGACGTTATCCGTCACTATACCGAGCTGTCCCGCCGCAACTTCGGTGTCGACAACGGCTTCTATCCGCTTGGCTCCTGCACGATGAAGTACAATCCCAAGATCAACGAGGATACAGCACGCTTCAACGGTTTTGCCAAAATCCATCCCTATCAGCCTGAAGAAAGTATTCAAGGCGCCCTTGAGCTGCTCTATACGCTCCAGAATGATCTGGCCGCTCTCACCGGAATGGACCAGGTGACGCTTCAACCCGCCGCCGGCGCACATGGCGAATGGACAGGACTTATGATGATTCGCGCCTATCACGAGAGCCGCGGCGAGAAACGAACGAAGGTAGTCGTACCGGATTCCTCGCACGGAACGAACCCAGCCAGTGCAACCGTTGCCGGCTTCGAGACGGTTACAATCAAGTCGAACGAGCGGGGCATGGTCGATCTTGAAGCCTTGCGCGCAGCTGTTGGCAGCGACACCGCCGCGCTTATGCTCACCAATCCGAGCACGCTCGGTCTGTTCGAGGAGCAGATCGTTGAGATCGCGCAAATCATACACGATGCTGGAGGCCTGCTCTACTATGATGGAGCGAACTCCAATGCGATCATGGGCATTTCCCGCCCTGGCGACATGGGCTTTGACGTTGTCCATCTCAATTTGCACAAGACGATGAGCACCCCGCATGGCGGAGGCGGTCCAGGTTCCGGACCCGTCGGCGTAAAGAGCAAGCTTATACCCTATTTGCCGAAGCCGATCGTTGGACGCCGCGAAGACGGAACGTACTTCTTCGACTACGATCGTCCCATGTCAATTGGCAGGGTCAAAGCTTTTTATGGCAACTTTGGTATTCTTGTGCGGGCCTATACGTATATTCGGACCTACGGTCCGGAAGGGCTGCGACACGTATCCGAATGCGCAGTGCTGAACGCCAACTATATGATGCACCGCCTCGCATCCCACTACGAAATTCCGTATCCTGGCGTTTGCAAGCATGAGTTCGTAATGTCGGGCCGCGGACTAAAACAGTACGGTGTCCGGACGTTAGACGTCGCTAAGCGGCTGCTCGATTTCGGCTATCATCCGCCGACGATTTACTTCCCGCTTAACGTTGAGGAGTGTATCATGATTGAACCGACCGAGACGGAAAGCAAAGAAACGCTTGATAGCTTCATCGACACGATGATTCAAATCGCCGAAGAGGCCAGAACGAATCCGGAAATCGTCATCAATGCCCCGTATAATACAGTCGTACGCAGGCTCGACGAAACGACGGCAGCGCGCAAGCCGGTGCTGAACTGTACTTGAGGCTGATCGCTGACTTCAACACATGAATTTGTGATGAGAGGATTGAAGTTCCGTTATATTTGCGTTTTGACCATTTTTGCGTATTATGCGGACATGAGATCCGTTATCACCATTTAAACGAGGGTAAAAATGATTTTTTTAAGTGATTAGCGGAATCTGAGTCCGCGTACGCCACAATACTCGCTGAATTAGAAAAATAAAGGTTTCTCTGTCCGGCTGAAGATCTCGTTTACACCACCGTCACTTGACTGATTAGTTAATAGCGAAGAATTTGGGAGCGTCTATCACTTTTAAGCGTCTCTTTCGTTTGCTCATCATTTACTCCATTTGGCTGCAAACCGCTCAAAATAGTAAGATGGCGGTACAGGAATAGCCCCTGCACCGCCACTCTTCACTTTAGTTCAAAGCGAGCTATTTCTTAGCGGCGAGTTTAGTCATCTTGAGACTGCCTTTCTTTCTGACCGTATTATTTTCCTCGATCGTACACAGCAAAGCGCATGCCGAGGTTGGCATGCGCTTCTAAGGTGCGAAAATATTTTATTCTATTGTAGCCGTTTCTGCATATTTCTTGAAATTATCTAAAATCGCCTGCCATCCAGCTTGTTGCATCTCGGCGGCATTAGTCTCTTCCGCTTCGAACGATTCGATGATTTTTGTATCATTGTCTTGGCTGATAAACGTGATCTTCACTTTCCTGCCGTCAGCAATCGTATAGGAGATGCTTTCGTTAATGCTCACCTCGTCGTAAACGCCGCCGAAATCAAATCCAAAGCTGCCGTCTTTAGCTTCCATTCTCGACACGAATTTACCGCCGACCTTCAGATCGTTCTCGGCGAATGGCGTGTGCCAGTCATCGGAAGCCTTATTCCATTGTGTGATATGCTTCGGTTCCGTCCAATATTTCCACACGCTTTCGATGGGAGAATGAACGATCGTTTCTACTGTTATAATTACCGGATTACCTGTTCCCATAACATAGCCTCCTAATATGAATATATTATATCTCAAATAATACCATGAACATTCACTGATAGTCGATATGTACTCATCAACTGTGTTACGCTTCTTTCAACTTGACCGCAGACCAATCTGTCAGCGGATAACAGCGGTCGATGACCGCACGCAGTGCGCATCTCTATGTCTCCATTGCTATTGTCTGTTTGGATATCCCCTCAAAATATTGTACAACAACCTCACGGAATTCAAGAGCAGCCCGCGAAATGTACCGATTCCTGTTCCATAATAAAGCAATTTCTCGCACCAATTCGTGATTCTCTACTTCGAGATATTTAATAGATTCCCGTGAAAACCGTGCCGTACTTGGGATAAAGGCTATGCCAATTTCTGCCTCCACAAGAGTGATTAGCCTTGCCGGTTCATCACCCTCATACACGTATTTAGGTACAAATCCAACCGATTGGCATATAGAATCCACTAGATCGCGAGTGCCGTAGCCTCTCTTTACACCGACAAACCATTCATCCTTTAGTTCTGACAAAGATACGCTGCTTCGTTCTGCCAGCCGATGTCCTTTTGGAACAGCTACAAGGATCGGGTCTATGTATACAATTTGACATTCGATGTCATCCCCTTGTATTGGAGGTGAGGATAAGCAGATATCGACCTCTCCTCTATGTAAAAGCGTAACCATTTCTTTCGTGGTTAGCATTTGTACGTGAAATTGGATATGGGGACGCTTATACCGAAACTCTCTAAGGATATTTGGTAACGTGCTAGCGGTGGTTACTGCCAATTCGATTGTGCCATGTTCCGGTCTGGAAAAATCGCTAATCTCCTGCTTCCCTTGTTCCAATTCAAACAAAGCCCGTTCTGCACGGCGTAGGAATCTGCTTCCGAACTCATTCAATCTCAGCTTTCTCCCTATTCGATCGAATAGAGGGACCCCTAAATCCTCTTCCAAGCGTTGAATCGTTTTGCTTAGTGACGATTGAGATACATGCAGACTTCGTGCAGCTTCGGTCACATGTTCCAGACGAGCTACGGTGAGAAAATATTGCAGTTGAAGAAGTTCCATATCATGTCCTCCCTTCATTCCCTCGAGTCAATGTTATCATAACATAAAATGCGTTGGTATGAATAAGCGAAGTCAAGTACGATGACATTAATACGCTTTTGGGGGGACCAAAAATGAGTGTTCGCAGCAAGTGGTTGATGTTTTCCGTCGGAACAGGGGTATTGTTAAATCCATTAAATTCTTCGATGATTTCTGTTGCTATTGCACGGCTGCAAAATGTGTACGGCCTTGACTTTACAGTAGTTTCATGGATTATTTTTTCTTTCTACATTGCAAGCAGTATCGCTCAGCCTGTTATGGGAAAAGCCAGTGATTTATTCGGTCGCAAGAAGATATTTCTTACCGGACTTGTTGTAGCCTTCGTTGCATCATTATTAGCTCCACTATCACCAAGCTTTGGCTGGCTTATCGTGCTCCGCATTGTGCAATCCATCGGAACAAGCATGATCGTTTCAGTTGGAATGGCCATTGTGCGAATTCATATTACGGAGAAACAAGCGACTGCGCTGTCCGTTTTATCCATATTCCTATCTGGAGCGGCAGCAGTTGGACCCTTTATTGGCGGGGTCTTGATTCACTGGTGGGATTGGCCTGCTATCTTTTTTGTCAATATACCGATTGTGGTGACGAGCTTTCTATTAGCTTGGAGGAATATTCCTAAAGACGAACCGCCAACAACCTCTGCACAGGGCATGTCCTTTCGTAAATGGTTTGATTTGATAGATGCGTCAGGGGTTCTGCTTTTCACAGTGGGGCTGGTTGCCCTGCTCGTTGTAATACTGTCAGCAATATCAGCTGGGCATGTTTCATTTTTGCATGTCATTGTCGGATTGATAGGCCTCGTTTCACTGGTGGCTTTCGTACGACATGAGTTTAAATCGACATCACCCTTTATTCCCTTGCGCACATTCGCAAAATATCCTGCGATGGTTTGGCTCAATGTTGAATTCATCCTCGTGAATGTACTTTATTACTCGCTCTTTTTCGGGCTTCCGTCCTACTTGCAAATGGTACGTCATGTCAACGAATTCCATACAGGAATTCTCATGTTAAGCCTGGGTTTGTGCTCGCTTGCTGTTTCGCCAATAGCAGGACGATGGATTGATAAATCAGGTCCTCGACCAGCATTGCTAGTATCCGGAATACTGATGACACTTGGGTCAATATGGTTAATGACATGGAATCAAACTTCACCAGTTATCAGCGTCTGCTTGGCGTTAGCTGCATTTGGTATTAGCAACGGGTTGAACAATGTCGGTATGCAAGCCGCCTTGTTCAGAAGTTCTCCAAAAGAAATTATCGGTGTAGCATCTGGAATATTTATGACATCGAGATATTTGGGAACCATTCTCTCATCATTGTTGCTGGGCATCGTAATGGGAGATAAGTTCAGCGCCGGGGGAGTTCGATTTCTTGGGGCTATCCTCTCGGTCATTGCATTGTCCTTCGTATTCATGAGTTGGAGGCGCCGAGAGTCAGGGGAAATGGAGGCATAACATCTGTCATCCTATTTAGGTTACAGATGTGCATCCTGAGCAGCACTATGTTTCAGGTATGTCATGACTCCTCCTTCGGTCGCCGACGGCCATGCATTTTCCGGAATCATCCGATCTGCAACCGCTTCTAAAATCTCGCTCGAAAAATACGTCTGATCGCCAATTCTCATCTTACTTCCACCCTCCAATAACATTCAACAGCATCATTTTCAGCGAGATAAATCTCTAACTATTCATAACTTCAAGTACCAGATGTTACCTTCGAAGACGAAAAAATCGATGAGATGTCTTCATTTGTATTCTCTGCCATTGCTTTGTATGATGTTATTAGTGTAGTATTTTGATTTAGGATAATAAACAAATAGAACCGTGGAGGGTATGCTTAAATGCAACAGAAAATTAAACTTCAAGAAGGTCAAAGACTAATTACGAACAAAGATTTTGAGATAGCGATTTCTGAAAAAACTATAATCAAACCGATGCAAAACGGAATGCAGATTAGACCAGCCTCAACAATTATTGGATATAACGATGATTCCGTTCGTATGTCTGATGGAAGCATTATCCATAGAGCAGCAAATTCATTTTTCGTCTAAAGAGAGCTTCGACATGACCGATATAACTATCGGTCTTTTTTATTAATTTCGAGCCGACAGCCATAGCCAGTTGCCAAAAAGAAGCAGCCCCCAAACGATACATCATCGTCATGCGGCTCACCCTGTATTCCGATATTATAGGCACAATTAAAACAGCCTGTTGAGGTTACTCAACAGGCTGCTGCTTCCATTGCATATATATAATCCGATTAAGCCGCTCTTGATTCGTGTTTTTCCTTCTCCTTGCCTCCTGAAAGGAACCAACCGCTTACCGCGATAAGAATAAGCACGACGTAGAACGTAACTTTCCAGCCTGCCGATTCTGCGAAATCATGCGGGATGACGTGCAGCGATGGATGTGCAAGTGTATGAACCGCTAACTTAACACCGACCCAGCCGACGATACAGAATGCGGCAACTTCCAGAGCTGGTCTGCTCTCCAACAGCTTTACGAACATATTCGCTGCAAAGCGCATGATGACAAGTCCAATAAAACCACCTAGGAAAATGACGATAAAGTGACCGCCATCCATACCTCCGATTTTCGGCAAGTTCGTTGTCGGCAATGCGACGGCGAGGGCAACAGCCGCTAGAATAGAGTCAATCGCGAAAGCGATGTCCGCCACTTCAACTTTGAGAACAGTCATCCAGAAACCACTTTTCTTTGGTTCTTTTCCTGTATTCTTGGCTGCTGTTTCTTCGCCTTTCTTGACGATGACCTTACGTAATATATGGTTGAGCGCGATAAACAGTAGATAGAGCGCCCCGATGGCCTGCACCTGCCAGACATCGACCAAAAACGAAATTGCGAACAACGAAGCAAAGCGGAAAACAAACGCGCCTGCCAAGCCATAGAACAATGCCTTTTTACGTTCAACTGGAGGCAAATGCTTAACCATAATCGCAAGGACGAGAGCATTGTCAGCTGCAAGCAGCCCCTCTAGCGCAATCAATACAAACAGTACCCAGCCATACTCTAATAATATTCCGAAATCCATTCTATATCCTCCCAAAATTAATTGTTAAGCTTACCGACTAGTGTCTTCTCTCCTTTGCGTATGGATAACTAATAAATTGCGATATAGCGTCTTTCATATTAAAAGGTGATACGGGATGCGGACAACATTGGTTTCATGATTCATAGATATATTTTAGATTCTGTAAAACCATAAAAATAAGTTCTTTTCTTTGCTCTAAAAAAAACAGCGATTTATGCGGATTTCTAAGTGTGTTTTTACTTTAAATGTAATATTTTCCATCCCTTTTTGCTAACGAACATATAATCCTGAATTACGAAAGTACCATCACATAAAAATATAAAAAAGTGCCCCGATCTTTGGTAGAATGGTGTTTGCGAAGACAACATCACCCAAAGAGAGGAGCAACCATAAGATGAAGTCT
>NZ_JBXCIW010000035.1:0-29725 GCF_056786335.1 Paenibacillus sp. Y280 | reverse complement strand
TTAGACGAGGGTTCTACTTTGAGTTATTCTCATTTACCCAAAGATTCAATTGGATATGGCTGGTAGTAATTCCATCCGTTTAAAGATCCAAATTAGAGATTGGTCACGGATTCAGGTGAATTTTTTAAGAATAAAATATTATCCATATATTTATAAGTATTAATACATTCTATGTAATATATATATATAACCTTTTACATTTATTAATTCATAACCTTTTTAGTTTTTATCGGTTTTAAAAAGTTATTTACGCTATATGAATTAGCAAACAATCCTCCTGTATAGTTAGTTTGGTATTTAGTATGCCTTTTTACTTTAATGTGATCTGCTTTTTCAAGTATCTTTATATAACGATTTAACGTAGCAGAGCTTAAGCCAGTTTCATTAATTAATTGCGTCCATGTTGCATCGTACCTTTCATTTCCATACCTTTCTGACTTTTGCTTGAAAAATCCGTATAAATAGAAACCAATACACTTATTTCTCATTGCCTTCACAAATGCGGATGGCATTATCATATACGTATTCTCCACTGAAAAAAAAGTACCGTCCTTAAATCCACTTTTAAGACCTTCTGTATTCCTGTAGAAAGCTTTCATTGGATACTCTAGAATCAGCTTAAATGTTTTCAGTGGGATTACATTTACAGCTCTCTTCATCAAGTAACCTCCAATGTTTTTAGCGTGTTTAATATTTCCAATTATAGATTATTCCCATATATTATTCTTACAAATCAAAACAAAAGACCAATCCATCTTTGGACCGGCCTTAGTTTTCCGTTCTTGATTCATTTTCTTTATACCAATCTCTTACCTTGTTTAAATCCATTTCAGATGAAGCTAAACCAATAAACTTGCGCCCAGCATCTATCTGTTCTTGTATCATTCCTTCTGGTTTGTTTGGATTAGATTTTATCATTGTAGCCCTCCTAGATATTATTATCTAAATCAGCTGATTTGATTGCTTCAAGTTCTCTTCTTTCCTTAACGAGTTCAACTTTATAAAACTCATGCTTTTCTTGCTTGAATGCTTTAGCTAAGCTTTTGAAGGCCATCATCATAAACACTCACCACCATTTATATACCGTTTTAAGCCTAATTCTTTAGGTTCTAATTTCTGCTCTATGCGTAACTTTTCTTTTGCTAGTTCTCTTGAGTAGAACTCATCCTTATGTTCAATCATTTTCTTTGTCAATTCCTTAAAGTCCATCATCAATAGCATACACCTCCTTTAGGTCGGTTATTTGGGCTAGAATACTTTTTCATATTACATCGTGATCTATAGCTAAATGAAGGGAATAAAGGTTTGACTGCTACTTGCGAAGAATGAGATTCTTTAACGGTTAAGTAGAATATGTTGGAGTTGGGCTGAGGGAACATTCTTATATATCTCGATTAGCTGCTGTTTTTCTTTTTCGTTTTCTTTAGTGTATAGCTCAGCTTTCTTTTGCTCGAATTCTTCGAGTACTTCTTCAAGTTTCATCATAAATATACAACACCTCCAGTTTCGATGCTTTATAATAGCTTACGTTAATACCACCTATCTCCATTAAACATCAGCTAATGGAAGAAATCAAGGCCACATAAAGAATAAGCTACCGAATGGTACGATAGTTTAACGAAGAGCAATTGCAAGCCTGATTCTGCATTTAATTCTGATATACATTACACAAATGCAGGTAGGTTAGAGTTTCTACTGGTATTTGGGCCTTTGATAACCTTTAACTCAAGACAAACCGAACAAGCTAAGACGATATACGAAGGTAAAATCAAACCCTTTTTTTATGCGAAATTCTGAAACGTGATCGTGTCGTTGTATATAACATTGATCGGTCTGTTGAAGTATTAATTATTCATCTTACATAAAGCCTGCTTAAGTTACAAAAGAGAACCTAACAAAACGGCTCTCTTTGCTACTAATAATACTTTATAACTGTCTTAATATTAATAGTTATCTATCAAGTATCATTGCTTACTTTTACTAGCTTTTTGCGTTTTCGATTCGTTTCGACTTTAACAATTTTATATCCCATTGCTTGGATATAATTAGTTACTTTTTTAGTCTTAATCAAACTAGAGAATATCGAATCAGACAATTTCAACTTCTCTTTAATTTGATCGAAATATAGCTCAGGATGATTCTCATTCAGCATATTGAAAAACGCATCTGTATTCTTAGCATCTGATCTAATACTTCGTCTTATCATGTTCACTGGCTGCCAAACAACTGTCTTTGAATTTGGGAACTTGTATCTGAGATTTTCTAAGAACCTTTTGTCATTATGGAAAACGTAAACCTTTCCTTCAATAACTTTCGAATTGTCTCGTTGACTACTCCGCTTTAGTTCCTGTGAATAATCAACAAGCATATCAAGCTGTTTCACCTCTTCAATTTTTTCGTCATTGAATACGCGGCCAAACATCTTTTTACTTGATAAATCTTGAAGCTCTTCTCCTTGTTGTCTATAAATCGCTTGCGCTTTACCAATATAGTAATCCTCTGTTTTATGCAAAACCCCACCAAGGATAGTAATGTTACAATCTCTGAAATCATTGCTTCCTTTGGTTGAACCGTACGTAGCTAGCTCTATTCGTCCCTGTGTAATGTAATCCCTTAGATATATCGTAATTGAATCTTTTACCGTTTTAAACACAGGTAAAAAAATCTTATCTGTGGGATTTTCATCGGCAATTAGTTTTACATCATGACAAAAAGCTTCCAGTGTCGCTTCTTCTGTCATGTTTGTCTTTGTACCACTGATAAAGTCACAGAGATAAAAGGTAAACCCTTCATACGTTCTTAAAGGTTGAAAATCAAAAACATGATAATCCTCATGCTTATAATCTTTATCAATCTCCGCAGTACCGTCAAAGATTAACGTTTTAAAGTGAGCAATATCACCATAAGTTTTATAGCTGCTTGTTGTAAGGCTGACACCGTCAATACTACAACTATAAAATCCACCATGACACATGAAGCTTTCAATGAAGTATGGAATTTGAAAGGCATCATGTTCATAATCAATTACCTTGCTAAACACTTTCCTGAAATCACTGGAAAATTCGAATGAAGGATTGATTGGCAGTATAGGCTCTCTACCTAATTTATTAACCTCAAACTTTGATTTCACTTCACTTACAGCGAGAGAGAACTCATCAAAAACCGCAGTTGATGAATTACTAAAATAGAGCCGAGTCATTATTTCAGAAATTTCCTTCAAAAACTGGACCATCGAATAATGGATTACCTTAATCAATTTGATTTTCTCATCAATCAGTAAAAGCTCTCTCTTTTCTTTCCCTTCAAATCCCATATAATGACCATATTGATTATAAAAATCATACGATTCATGAAATAACTTTTGTGTGGTCATGATTACAATAGGATAGCGTTGTTGTTCTGTCTCCTGATTCCAGTAACGACACTCATCTTTGAACTTGCAAATGGTTGGTCTTTTTCGAGCAGGACATCGTTCATACTTCTCGGATTTATCCTGTGCCAAATGACACTCCTCATTTTCAAAACCATACATTGCAAAGACTAAGTTTTGTCTGCTTTTGACCTTTAGCCAGTCTCTTAATTTTCTTGCATCAACTTTTCTTTCTACAACAACGACTGCACCATCGTTATTACTCCCAATAGTTAACTGACTAAGCATATCAGAAAGAAGAGCCTTTATTATGGTTGATTTACCAGCACCCATATCAAGAGGTAACAAGTTCGGCTTCCCTTTGTTATCTTTAATCGCAATCTGGATGATATCGCGAATATAGCGTTTATGCGTTTCAGTAATAACTTGTCCCCACTGAGACAATGAACCAACAACCTCGCTGCTGATTCGTTCAATGTACTCAAGCTCAGATGAACTAATTGAGAGATATATCAGATCATCTACATAAGAAAACTCCGGCTGAACTACAGATGTGAAATCATTAGTATCGAGTACTTCCAACACATCAAACCAATCTAACTCTTTGGCAAGCTCTCTGACTGAATAACTAGCTCCACAAGAACAGTGGTACCACATGTACTCAATGTTAAACCATGCACTAGGATTCTTGTCAGGATGATTCGGCATACAACATCGAGCTGAAATGCTATTACCTCTTAGCCTACTTTGCTCTAATTTGTTCATGAGAATATCAATCAATTTAACTTTGTTTTCGCCTACTAAACTAATCAATGGCTTTTCATCCGTTTTATATAAATGAACTTCTTCTGAAAGTTCAGGTAGGCTCTGTTTTATTATGGATTGCGAATAACGAAATTGCGGCATGAATACCGGTACTGTTACAGGATGTTTTCTTCTCGGGTCTTTCTGGTGCATGAAATAAGGCACTCTAAGAACCCTTGCTTCGTTTAAGCATTTTGTATCACCATCAAAATACTTAACCAACTGTTTCTGTATGTATTGAAATAGCTCAATATCACCATTCGGTTCAGCAAGCAACCAATAAACATGAAAACCATGTTTTGTATTTACAACAATTGATGGATGGACAATGAAACTCTTTATAAGTTTCGCCTTCTTTTTTTTCCATTGACTTAGGAGGTTAGCATCTAGCCGAAGTTCTTTAGGTGCATCAATATCAACAAACTGACTATTTATTTTTCCACCATTCCGAATATGACTGTTGCTGGCCGTGCAAGAATCCATAATATCAAAGTTCGGTGAGTTGACCGTAAAACATACTGCACCCTGCAAGGATTCAAACAGATAATCTCCTAGTACTACCTCATCAAAGTTCTCAGATGATTCTTCACAAAGTAATTCTTTCTTCTTATTCTGTTGTATATAAAAATTGCCCTCATGACGTAACACACTTAAGACAGGAGCGATACTATCGCCTTCAGGTAACACTCTTATCTCGTAAGTGTTAACTCCATGAATAGCATTTAAAAATTCCATAACACCTTCAACATGCGATAAATCTTTCTTTTCTAATTTCGTAGTCATGATAAAATCCTCACCTGTCTGCATTAAATTAGATAGCTGAGCTACCTATTTTTTTGCAGTTTAAAGACTATATATATATTTACCACAGTGACTCCACTACCCTTCCAATTGATATTCTTATTATCATCTACAGCTTACATTCTCAAATGCGTTCTTGTATTATTTTGCAATAAAATCATAGATGTGATCTTGACTAGAACATAACAGAGCATATAAGCCCTCAAGCTGACAAGTTTCTCAAAAGCCGACGTAGTAAATCATTTATTGATAAAGAATAAAAAGCAATAGGTCATTGATTGCTTGTCGATCGCACATTCCTAGAAAATTCATGCAGAAGGAAATATGATAGCCCAGCTCAAATGTTGACTCATTATAATAGTAATGCTTACCAATGATTAAACTTGAAAGACCTTCAATTCTTACAACATCTTCATACACCACTAATACGTGGAAGCCCTTTAACTCAAGATACTTATGTAAATCAACTTTTGGAATGTCTTTCAACCCAGAGTCAATAAATTGCAACTATCCATCTCCTAACCTTTATACAACTTAACCTATATCAAAACTAGGTTTAAAATATATAGAAACTTCATAATATCACAATAATAACTGCACAATTGTCATTATCGCATGTAGTCATATTCACTTTACCAATCGTAATATGTAATGTGTTTTTTTGAAATTCAATGAATTCAAATAATTCATATACAGCAGCATCTTTGCTCATCTTAAGGATTGCACAACAGAATTGAATAGCTAATCAAAGATCAAGTCCTTTGTTATCGAAATAAGCATTTTTAAGCAGCAATAGATTATTGCATCCTTCTACAGTGTATGCGTTATTATTATGTTTAAAGACTTATATACCCTTATTCACAACAAAATCTTGCAATATTACGCTATCCGCTATTTCGAGTTTAACATCGGAATACTTCAACAATAATCACCTCCACCTTCTACATTCACTATAAATCATGCTTTTTAAAATTGTAATGGCGGTTTTAGGGGCTATTGGTTATTGGAGGAAATAGATTGATTGTCAATACTAAATTCAAAAAAATGCACTTGCTATCTTATCAAAAGTGCTTGCTGTACATCATTCTGGTTACTCACACGCCCGAATATGCTACTTGTCTTACTAGCTAGGAACAAAGTATCAGGATGAAGCATAAAGAAGCTTTATGGGACGAGTAAGGGCATTAAAAACAATATTAGAATTGGAACAGATATCTGCTAAACTTAAATGAATCTACTTCCCTTAAAAGCGTTATAAGTCTTATTTTAATAATCCCATGGTATATCAAAACATAAGTATCATTTGCTTTAAGAGTCCATAAGAACACAGTTAAAAATTGTATTGGTTTATTGGGTATGTCTTTTAAAGGGACATTTACAATTATCCGAAAAAAAGCCAAATTGTCTGATGTTTTATTTTCTTGAACTCATCTCAAGCTATGTCCGGTGATATATTTAGCTGAAGGATTATTAAAAAAACACTTTTCTAAAAGCTAAACGTTGGAATAAGTTATGTGTTATTGAGCCGTAATTAAAGTAAAAAAGACTTCCCTCAATATGAAGGAAATCTCCTACAATTTCTTGTATTACAATCACAATTCGACTCTTTGAAGATCACAATCTGGTCACAAGAGTCACAAAAAACTATTCATTTTAAATATTTCAAAGGTAAATCTAAATAAAACAAAGGATTATGAAAAATCCAATGAAAGCTTGTCCTGCTTGAGTTTATCGGTGTTTAAATGGTTATTATATTGCTTGTGTTATACCCTTATACAAAGCGCACCGCACATAATATATCCTTTGTCCGTCAAAATGCGAGCAAAGTTGTTTTGGGCAGCTTCACTTCAACGCCAAGAATGGTTTACCCATTCTCCAGTGTAAAAGGAACCATTCGCATCATATAGGATTCACCCCCTTCGGTTCATGAATAAGAGGCATTGCTTCATCATTATATGCAATTTTTTTTTACAGTGTTGGATAAATGCTCATTAAAATAACTATATGAAAGGCTAATTTAGTGGTATATTAGTACTATACCAACTCGACCGGAGGTCCTATGGAAAAACATCCCTCATCCCCTAATCAGTCATCATTTGTTTTCAATATTGAGGTGCTTGTTGAAGGAAAAAATGATGCTGCGGCGTTAGAGACACTTCTTCATACGTTAAATCAATCGGAATACGTCGATTTTCGCATATTATCGGGCATTAAGCTCGGTATGATCATTGATGAGCGGAAGCAGAACGCAGCAATCACACAAGACATCCCTGTTCAAGCTGACAGCAACGAAGTGAAATCCTATCCAAAAGACGTAGACAAGCCTGACCCGCCTTCCTTCGAGACTTTAAGCTATTTTGACAAAATAAGAGCAATCATGAAAAACAACACTTTGATCAGGCTGATCGTAAACAAAGGGCTTGGCATCAAGCTCAGCATACCTTGCAGAATCATTAATATGGATGAAGCCGAATATATCATTACAGTCTATCATGTAGACGAAAAGCAGGTTTATACGTTCCGTTTAAATGAAATTGAAGATTTCTCCTATTAGCACGCATTAAAAAAACCGTTCGAATGACTGTCTAATAGCAGCCTAGGAACGGTTTTTATATGTTTCCGGGTGTAAGCATGAGTTCGATACTGTCGCTCGTTACAGGTGGACTCCAGAAGTAGCCCTGCATTTCATCGCATTTGTGCTTTCTCAAAAACTCCATCTGGCCTTCTGTCTCCACGCCTTCAGCAATGACCTGTATGTTCAAATTATGTGCCATTGCGATAATGGCTGCAACGATCTCCGCATCGTTT
Organism: Paenibacillus sp. Y280; assembly: GCF_056786335.1. Lineage (NCBI taxonomy): Bacteria > Bacillati > Bacillota > Bacilli > Caryophanales > Paenibacillaceae > Paenibacillus > Paenibacillus sp. Y280. The sequence goes on along the minus strand of NZ_JBXCIW010000035.1, from coordinate 21,942 downwards.
GGATCCTGCTGAATATCCCGAACGAAGGATCGATCAATTTTCAAACGGTCAATCGGAAAGTTTTTTAAATAATGAAATGAACTATAGCCAGTGCCAAAATCATCCACGCTAATATTGACACCGAGGTCGGTTAAATCCAGCAAGCATCGAGACACATGGCTGACATCCATCGTCATCGACTCCGTTATTTCCAGATCCAAATATTTAGCATCCATGCCTGTTTTCTCCAGCACGGCAAATACTTTGCTTGCTAGATCATTTTGAACGAATTGTCTAATGGACAAGTTGACAGATACCGGAATTGGCGGCAGCCCTGCGTCTTGCCAAGCTTTGTTCTGACGGCATGCCTCTTCAAGCACCCAGTCGCCAATCTGAACGATCATCCCGCTTTCTTCCGCTAGAGGAATAAAGTCACCTGGCGGTATCATCCCTTTGAGCGGGTGATTCCATCGTACTAGCGCCTCTACTCCAACCATCGTTCCAGAAACCAAATCATATTGCGGCTGATAATGTAAAATAAATTCATTGCGCTGTATGGCCCGGTACATTTCATGCTGCAGCGTAAGGCGTTCAAACGATGAATTGCTCCAGCTCTCCGAATAGAGCAGACAATCATTTTTACCGCTTTCCTTCACCTTAACAAGCGCCATATCGGCTTTCTTGATTAGCGCGTAGCTGTCGTCATCCTCGTTGCTGTTCGTAACTGAACCAATGCTCGCTGTAATATGTAAAGGAAAACCGCTTAGCTCATATGGCTCTTCAATCGATTTAAGCAGCTGCTTCGACAGCTCAAGCAAATGCTTCTCAGACTTTACATTGCAATACAATAAAGCGTATTCATCACCTTCCATGCGAGCGGCAAAATCGTTGTCGGAAAGGTTTCTATTTAAACGCTCGGCAACCTGCATAAGAAGAATATCGCCAAATTCGCGCCCAAAGGATGCATTGACGAGCTTAAATCGGTCCAGATCCAGATAACAGATGCCGACTACCCGTTCTTCTTCCTTAGCCCTAACCAGCGTCTCAGTCAGCTTCATCTGAAACAATGTCCGATTCGGTAAGCCTGTCATATCATCGTAATAGGCCATGTAGCGAATCCGTTCAACGTTCCGTTTTCGGTCGCTTAAATCCTGACTGATTAAAACGGTGCCGATAACCTCATTATCCTGCAGCATCGGAGAGCAGGTCACTTGAAGCTCTAAAGGAAACCCAGAGCCATGCGTGATATTAATGTTCGTCTGCTTCGTTTCTCCAAGCCAAGCATGCCCCAGCGAATCAAGCAGCGACTGGCGGCTGCCGGGCTCGACTATCCGAGATATCGGCTCCCCTAAAAGCTCGGAGCGCTGATAGCCAAGCGTACGGCTAGACGCCTCGTTCATCTCCATAATGATGCCGCTTCTATTCAATATAGCAAGCGGTACCGCATCGGAACGAAGCAAGGTTTCTACGATGGCCGTATGATAGTTTTGAAAACTGATCGACTCATTGCGTTTTATATAAACAATTATTGCGGTTACGAGTAACGATGCAGCGATGGCTGTAGCCGTCCACTTGTACATCGGATTAGAGATCAACAATAAAGCTACCACGATCCAAACCGATGCAAGAGCTGCAAGCAGGCAGCTTATAATCAAAGGTCCGCTCGTTGATTGCTTGAGCTTAAGTCGCTTGTTGCTTTCAGGAAAACCATCCATCCGTTTCGTCACGCACAAACCTCCTTCCTCTTTTTCGAGTCAAGTGAGTGTTCGCTTTATTATAAACGATGTAATCGATCTGGTATAGAAATATTTACTAAAGTAATCTGTTTCTTTGTTACATTACAGTATATTATGTCGGCAACTCGAAATATGACATTTTTTTCAATTTCATTTTATGATTTTTTTAATGCTGCAACGATAACACATGCCCAGCCTGCAAGAATAGCAACGCCGCCAAAAGGGGTAATGATGCCTAGCTTGCTAAAGCCGCTGACTGCAAGTACATAAAGGCTTCCGCTAAAGAGTACGGTTCCGGCTACAATAAGCCGCCCCCCGTTCAATACTAGCTTGCTTGCGCCAATTTGCTTAGCGAATAATGCAATCAGCATTAATCCTAAAGCGCTGTACATATGATATCTTACACCCGTTTCGAAAACTTCTAGGTAATGCTCAGTCAACTGTTTTTCTAATCCGTGAGCACCGAATGCGCCGAGCGCGATCGCAAGCGCGGCATTAATGGCGCCAATTACAAAATATTTAGGAAACATGTTGTTTTCAATCCTTTCAAATTTGTGTATAATTTTACCGTAATTAGTAAAGGAGATGATAATTTTGGAAAATGACCTCAGCAATGGAACTAACCTTCCACCCGAGAACGACCCTTTTGCTTCAAGACCAGTCTTCTCTAACGAGCCTTCCACATTAGAAGGTCCAAAGAAGCAATCTGGACTTGGTATTGCATCCTTCATCATCGGTTTAATTTCAGTCGTTTTGCTTATTATTGCTATTGTATCAGGATCGTCGTTCGCTGATCAAATCGGGAGCACCACTCTGCCTGATCCGTCTGCGGATTCAGCCGCTTTTCAAGCGTCTATCGAAGAGCTGGGACCAGAGGTTCTCGCTTCTATGGTAATAGCCATCTTCTGCATCTTTGGCGCAGGCTTAATCTCGCTTGTAGGTCTTATTTTAGCTATCATCGGCGCCTTTTCGAGCAAACGCCGCAAATTATTCAGCGTAATTGGCATTGTGCTGAATGTTATCGTTTTTGTTGGCGGAATTGGATTGTTTTTTGCAGGTGCTGCAGCAATTGCTGCTAACGTTACATAACTAACCTAAATCCACTGTGTTAATCCAGTCTGCTTCAGCCTCCTTTGCGGAGCATGAAGCAGACTTTATTTATTTCAACCGAAGTCAGATGATTATTATTTCACTGTTATTTTCGTACGGCTGAAGCCTTCCTTCGTTTTGTTGACTTCAAGGCAAGCAGGGAATGCATCTTTCAGCTCCTGCACATGAGAGATAACGCCGATCATTCTGCCCGCCTTCTGGAGATCGACGAGCGCCGCAATGGCTTTCTGCAGCGACTCCTCGTCTAACGAACCGAAGCCCTCGTCAATGAACATCATTTCAATCGTCACTCCGCCTAGATGAGACTGGATAACATCCGTCATTCCAAGCGCGAGGCAAAGCGAGGCGTTAAACTTCTCGCCGCCGGATAGCGTCTTCACATCGCGGTTTTGCCCCGTATAGGAGTCATAGACATCGAGTCCAAGACCGCTTTGCTTTCCTCGATTTTCGAGGCGATCGCTTCTCTGCAAGGAGAATTGCCCATTCGACAGATCGCGAAGACGAGCGTTGGCGGCGAACAGAATTTGCTCCAAAAATTCGATTAGAATATAACGCTCGAACGATATTTTGAGCGCGTTATCCCCCTTTAGCATTTGGAATATGTCCATAACTTCCTCAAGCTTCGCCTCAAGGCTCTTCACCTGCTCATTTGCCCCTCTGATTGAAGCTGACAGGCGCTGTGCTGCTTGAGCAGTACGAAGAGCGGTTTGAGCGGCCGCAATCATCTGCTCCAGTTGCAGCTTCAATGCGTCCAGCTGACCCTTCAGCAGCACAATATCGACTTTAGGCTTTCCAACAAGCTCAGCCTGCAGCTCCACGATCTGCTGCGTCAACAATGAAACTGCCGTTCGATAAGCTGAAATATCGTCTCGAAGCAGCTCCCTTGCTTCTTCAATCAATGCTGCTTCACGATATTGCTGAACCGTTCCAAAGCCTGCCTTCGCAAGCTCCTCCATCAGCCGCTGCTCGGCAAGCAGCTTATTGCTCTCTGCCTCCTCTTGCTGAAGCACGGCCTGAACCGCGTATGCCTTCTGCTCAGCCAGCTTTGCGGTCATGTTTTGAAGCTGCTCCTGAACAGCCTTCCACGCAGCACTCAAGCGGCTGGTGACAGCTTGCTGTTCATTCAGCTTGGCATTCAGCTTATCCGGCGAACGCAGCGAATCCGGAATACGCTCCAGCTCCTTCTGCATCGCCGATTGCTGCGATGCTCGCTCAATGCTAAGCCGCTGCATCTCCTGCTGAAGCTGCTCCTTGGCCTGAAGCTGCTGCTCAAGAAGCTGCTCCTGCTGCTCGATTTGCAGCTTGAGCTCCGGCAACTGCTTGGCCTGAAGCGACAGCTTATCCGTTTGCTCCTTTAGAGCGCGCCATTGCTGCTGCAGCTGCGTTCTTTGCTCCTCCAGCGCAACAGCCTGCAAACCGAACTCCGCCAGCTCTCTGGCGCCTTCCTCGAGGTTCGCACTTGCTGCCGCCATTTGCGCGCGTGCTTCCAGCCATTCGCGCTCCACGGCGCTTAGCTGCGCCTTCGCCTCCTGCAGCCGCTCCCGCGATGGCACCTCAGCGGTTGTAACCGCCTTACCCGGATGCTCCTCGCTTCCGCATACGGGACATGGCTTGCCATTATGCAGATGGGCAGCAAGCAGCGCAGCTTGCCCCTCGATCCAAGATGTCTCAAGCTGCTCATGCTCCTGCTTGGCTTTGGCAAGCGACTCCGCGAACTCCCTCTCAAGCTGGGCAATACGTGACATTTCCTTCTCTACATCTACTAAACGCTTGAGCTGCTTCCCTTGCTGCTCGATCAAACGCAGCTTGTCCTGCATATCGGTCAATTCAACCGTATCCTGTTCAATTTGTTTGACCTTAAGCTGTGAAGCTTGCTTCGCATCACGAAGCTGCGCAAGCGCGGCCTCACCTGCCTGCAGCTTATCGCTGGAGCTCTTCTCCGTTTGGATCAGCTTGTCAATCGCCAGCTTCTGGCTTGCCAGCGTCTTTACTATCGGCACCATCTCTGTTAGACTGCTCAGCTCGCGCTCGGCTTCGCGCCGCTCCTCCTCGCGCTGTTCCTCTGCCGCGTAACGCTCGGCAGCTAGCGCTTGCTCGCGCTCGGCTGTCAGCAGCTCGTCTTGCCTTGCAGCAAGCTGATTCCGCCTCACAATCGCATCAGCGCTTGCCCGCTCGGCCTGCTCCATATACGGCGCCAATTGCGACGCCTTCTCTGCAAGCGCAAGCTGCTGCTCCTTCACCGCATAATCAGCCTTCTTTGCATCCAGTTGCTCCTGCTGCACCCACTTTCGATCATATTCCTCATGCTTGCTGTTAAGCGTAATTGCTGAACGCAGCTGGGCTTCCTGTGATTCAAGCTGAGCCGCCAGCGCTTCCTTCTGCGCCGCCGCTTGATCTGCCAGCTTTCTATAGAAGTCAAACTCAAGCTCAAGCGCTTCCGTCATCTGCGTTGGACTATATATTTCCTGCTGTAATACGCGGGAGAGCTCGCTACCCGCCCGTTCCGGGAGCGCCTCCTGCACTTGCTTCATATAAACATTCATCGTCGCTTTTGCTTCCTTGAGCTGGTCCTGCAAGCTGCGATTTTTCAATTGAAAACGGCTCTCCAGCCGTTCATAAAGCTCCGTGCGAAAAATCCGCCGTAAAATTTCTTCCTTGTTATCCGTATCTGACGTCAGCAGCCTGCGAAATTCACCCTGCGGCAGCATGACGATCTGGCTGAATTGCTCCTTCGTCAGCCCAATAATTTGCTCGAGCTTCGCATTCACGTCGGAGAGTATAAACCGATCCACCGCCGGAATCGCCTCGCCGCTAGTCGTTTCATATAATTCGGCTTTGCCGCCCGTTTCGCTTTTGTTTCCACCCTTGCGATGAGGCATTTGTCTAATGACCGAATAGTTTCTGCGGCCTACTGCAAAATCAAAAATGACGGCCGTATGCGTATCCTCAGCTGCAAAATGGCTCCGCAGCATTCGCGGGTCCGAGCGGTCCTCGCCGCTTGCCGTTCCATAGAAGGCGAAGCAAATCGCATCGAATATGGACGTTTTTCCAGCACCCGTATTCCCCGAAATAACGAACAAACGGCGATCCTCGAGCAGGCTGAAATCGATCGTTTCCGTATCGCGATAGGACCCGAAAGCAGTCATGGTTAGCTTAATCGGTCTCATAGCGCCCCTCCTTCCTCGCGCAGAAGCTCTGCATACGTATCTGCAAACAACGCTTTTTTGGCGTCCGTAAGCGGCTGTCCTTTGACCTCCTGATAAAAGGCGGCAAAGAGCTCAACCGGATCGGCTTCTCGTCTTCCCGTGCTGCTCCCCGCTTCCGCTGCGCCATCCGCGCTCATGCTGAGCGCTTGGCGACGGTCGACGTGAAGCGCATTCGGATAGACTGCACGCACCTTCTCCATCGGGAAAAGAACGGGATTGTCATTAAGCAGCGTTACGAATACATAATCCTCATTGACCGGATGCTTCTCCAGCTCTTCTATCGAAGCAGCTACCCGGCGCATATTGCGCAGCGGCTGAAGCTCTCGCTTCTCAATCGCTGCGCAGCCTGCCTCATCCAGCTCAATTACGAGATACCCTTTGACATGGTTTTCCTCAGAAATCGAATATTTGAGCGGCGATCCGGCATATCTTATCGTATTGTCCTTAACGAAATGCGCCTGATGCAAATGGCCGAGCGCCGTATAATGAAACTTCTCAAAATAAGCCGCACTCACATGCTCGGCTCCGCCAACCGACAAGGGCCGTTCTGAGTCGCTCGTATTAAGCTCCGGCTCCCCTGTTGCCGTCACGAAGGCATGCCCGATGAACACATGTCTAGCATTTGGATTCATGCTCGCCGTAAGCTTCTCTGTAATGACGCGCATCGCATCATCATGGGTACGTATCGAATCATCCCCTAGCTGATAACGAGCTTGAGCGGGATCAACGTATGGAACAAGATGGAAATGCACTTCTCCATATGTATCGTGCAGCACAACAGGCATTAAATCCTGCTTCAGCTGTCCAACGAGATAAAGACCTCTCTTTTCCATCAATTTTGTACCAAAATTAATGCGGTCGGGGCTGTCATGATTGCCTGAAATCGCCAGCACCGGCGTATTTAAATCAATGACGATATGTGCTAACAGCTCGTCGAGCAGTTCAACCGCTTCAGTCGGCGGCACTGCGCGATCATAGAGATCACCTGCAATAATAACGGCATCCGGCCGCTCCGTTTCAATCGCTTGCAGCAGCTGCTGCAGCACATAACGCTGGTCTTCCGTCATATATACGCCTTGAACAAGCTTGCCTAAATGCCAGTCCGCGGTATGAAATAGCTTCATTCGTCCCAAAACTCCCTTCCTAGCTCATCAAAAAGCCAGCCTATAATTCTATCATTTATATTACCATTCGCGCCGGCACAACGCATCGTTTACTGCATTCCCCTCAGCCTCAAGTCTTGCGCTGCACGAGGATTGGCGTTAAAGTTAAAAACAGCCTTATCGTCTATCAATTGCTTCTATCATTATAGTCACTATTATGGAGGTCAACAAACCGTGTCTCGCCTAACTTCCACTTTATCCAAAAACTACATCCTGCTGCTCATCGTCGTTTTTGGCGGTTTTCTCGTTTTTGGCTTCTCAGAAAATATTAAAGGACCTGCTCTCCCAAGGATGCAGGCTGATTTAAAGCTTGACGAGCTGCAGGTCGGCATTCTGCTTGCGTTTAACTCCCTCGGCTATTTGCTTGCGTGCAGCTTTACCGGCTGGCTTACTCGCAAGGCAGGCATGAAGCTGACGCTCGCACTAGCTTTTGGCTCCATGGCGTTATCGGGTGTGTGCATATATTTTGCAGCCAACTATACATCTCTTTCTTCTGCGTATTTCCTTATGTATGTCGGCAACGGGATACTCGAAATCGGTCTCGCCATACTGGCAGCTCGCATCTTTATCAAAAATACGGGCACAATGATGAACCTCGCGCACTTTTTTTATGGACTAAGCTCGACCTTCGCGCCAATTATCGCTGCATCATTAATGGGTGTAGATATATTCGGCTCCGCACTCGGCTGGCGCGGGATGTATATGCTGATGCTTGCTCTTTCGATACTGCCGATGCTGCCTGGACTTTTCGCACGGTATTCAGGCGATGAAGAGCGGCATGAAGAACGAATCTCATTGAAGGAATTTGCACGTGATAAAATGGCGTGGCTCATCGTCGCGGTGCTGTCTTTCGGCGTTATATCCGAGCTTGCCGTCGGCGGCTGGCTCGTAAACTTTCTCGAGAAAGCTTATGGCTGGAGCGGCGATGCGTCGGCCAAAATGCTTTCCGCGTTTTTCTTCTGCTTCATGCTTGCGCGGCTTGTCCTTGGACCCGTCATCGACAAAATCGGCTATACGAAATCACTTATCCTCCTATCGGCTTTCTCCGGTCTATGCTCGATAGGTGCGATTGTGATAGGCGAGCCTGGCGCTTTTCTATTTGCTTTAGCCGGCGTCGGTATCGCACCTATCTATCCGACCGTAATGGCGCTGCTGGCTAAGCGCTATCCTAACAACGCCGATACCGCCATCACGTTTACCGTAACGTTGATGGGCATCGCCAGCGTGATCGGCAACCTATTGATAGGCGCTATTACAGACTGGACGAAGCGGCTGTTTGCCGGCAGCGGAGATGCTCAAGCAAGCCTAATCGCAGGGCTGCAAGCCGGCTATTTGTTCATTGGCCTATGCGCGCTGCTCTGTGCCGCTACCTCGCTAGTGCTATTCCGTAAGCTGAGGCGTGTGAATCAAGTATTATAGCGCTAAACGAATCCAAATTCTAAGTCTAAGCGTAAGCAAACAAGCCCCGAAATCAATGTTCTCCACTTGATTTCGGGGCTTGTTCGTTTGAGGACACTTCTGTTAAGCAGATAGAGACGATAAGCATTCATTCAGCTCCGTATGCCTCATGTCATGGGCTTTGGCAACGGCGGCGTACGTCACGCAGCGAGACAGCGTATTAATGCCGCTGCGCAGTGCGGGATAAGCGCTCACCGGTCCTTCAGGCCAAGATTCGCAAGCGCAAGCACATAGGGCACCGTTGCGTTCGTAAGCGCCGCTGTCGCTGTCTCCGGCACCGCTCCAGGCATATTGGCTACGGCATAATGCAATACGCCGTGCTTCTCGAACACCGACGCCGCATGCGTCGTAATCCGGTCGATCGTCTCGAAGATGCCGCCTTGATCAATCGCCACATCGAGGATGACCGAGCCGCTTCCCATCGCCCGAACAGCCTCCTCTGCAACCAGCTTTGGCGCACGCGCGCCTGGAATGAGCACCGCTCCGATGACGAGATCCGAGGCGGCAACGGCTTCGGCCAGCTGCAGCTTCGTCGAAGCGAGCGTATGCGCCTTGCCGCCGAACCGTTCATCCAAGTAGCGGAGCCTGCTCGCATCCGTATCGAGAATCGTGACGTCAGCGCCAAGCCCAATCGCGATTTGTGCCGCCCCAGTTCCGACAACACCGCCACCAATGATCGCTACCCGCCCCTTTCGGACGCCGGGTACGCCTCCCAGCAGCAGCCCTTTTCCGCCATTCGTTTTCTCCAGAAACTGAGCGCCAAGCTGCGCCGCCATTCTTCCGGCAATGTCGCTCATGGGCGTCAGCAGCGGCAGCTGCCCGCCGGCTAGCTGCACCGTCTCTTACGCAATCGCCGTTACCTTATGCCGGACTAGCGCCTCCGTCAGCTCCGGCTCGGCAGCCAGATGGAGATACGTAAACAAATGGGGCGGAAGCCTTCGCCAGCGAGGAGGCGCTGAACCGCATCGTAAAATGGGTTCATATTATGGAAGCAACCCAAGTCGGCCATCTATTAAACGGTCATGAGCTTATCCTGTGCACCGGCATCGGCTGGCATGATGATGAAGCGCTCAGCTTATTGTTTCTCCAGCAGCTTATCGGCAGCAGCGCATCGGGCCTATGCATTGAAGCTTGGCCTTTACACCAAGCAGCCGTTCGTTAAGATGAAGGAGCTCGCGATACGCGAGAGCTTCCCCCTCATTTTTTTCCACGAAGAGGTCCGTTATATCGATATTACGCAGGATCTTCACGCCCACTTCATTCATCAGCATCATCGCATGGTATCCGAGCTTGAGACATTGTCTACCGAGCTAAATCAGCTGCTGCTCTCCGGCAAGGGCATGATGTCTCTTCTTCGGCTGCTTCACCAAACGAACGGCGCGCAGGTTGCCTTCTTCCCGCATGGCGTTGAGCCGCATTTTATCCCGCATTTGCCAAGAGCCAAAACCGACAGCTTTTATGAACAGTGGATTTATGGCAAAATGTTCGCCGAGCCGCAGCGAATGGTCGCCCATCGTCCGATATTAGCGCTTGACTACCTATTCGCCGATTTGCAGCTGCAGGGCAAGCTGGAGCTGAGCGAATTTCAAATTTTAGCGTTGGATCGCGCAGCAACGGCCATTGCCCTGGAAATGATGCGAACCAAGTATACGGAAGAGCGGCAGCCATAAGGATGACCTCTGGTCGGTTGATTGGCTAAGCGGCAAGCATACGGCAAATGAGGTGCAAGACTACATTCGCTCGCTTCGGCCAACTGCCAAGCTAACGGGCATAGCAGTATGCCTTTTTGATTTTGGCGATCCATCCAAGACATGGACAGATAAGGACGATGGCAATCTGCTTATTCAGAAAAATATGGTCGCGCGCGCTATTTTTGAAGGAGAAGGCTTCCTGCTCCTGCCGCTGCTGCTGCATGACCATATCGTATTCATTGTGCTTGACCAACTGAGCGCCATCAAATTCAAGGAGCGCCTCATGCGAGCCATCCACAGGCTGCAAAAGACGGAGCTGCATCAGGAAGGAGCAAGAAATACGGCTAACGATCGAGCTCGCGCTCCGGGCTTACGAATATGTGCAAGGCCCAATCGATTAGGAGCTGCCTGACTGCTTAAGGAGCAGATTGACAAAATATTTCCGGGCATCCGCCGTCTTCACGAGCAGCGTCGCATGGTCCCCGCCGGGATGCTTAAACTCCAGCAGGTCGCCGCTCAAACCTTCTGTAATGCCAGAAATGACATATTGCTGGTTGATATACGCATCGATTTTGTTTTTCTCTTCTGCATATTGCTCATAAGCGGACATGCCAATCTCCCTCCTTCATCGCTATTGAATCACCTTTGATGCGGATGTGGATGCGGATGCGGTTGCAGGTACTGCTTCGCCAACTGCCGCTGTATATGACGTACGTTTCAAGTAACGTCCCGCCCCATAGCTGCCCACGAATTGCTGCTCTTGAATGACAAATTCGCCGCGCGACAACACGCTTACCGGAACGCCGGTCACCTGCATCCCTTCAAACGGATTATAGTCCACGTTCATATGATGCGTCTTCGCGGAGAGCGTACGCTCGGCTAACGGATCGAAGATGACGATATCCGCATCGCTGCCCATGGCAATCGTCCCCTTCTGCGGGAACAGACCGAACAGCTTCGCATTACGAGTCGATACGATATCAACGAATTGATTGAGCGTAATTCGCCCTTTGTTAACCCCTTCCGAGTAAAAGAGCGAGAAGCGGTCCTCAATGACGGGGCCGCCATTCGGAATTTTGCTGAAATCGCCAAGTCCAAGATCCTTTTGCCCGTCAAAGTTAAAGGAGCAATGATCCGAGCCGAGCGTTTGCAATTGACCGCTCTTCAGCGCATTCCAAAGCACCTCCTGATGGAATGGTTCACGAAGCGGCGGCGACCATACATATTTGGCTCCTTCAAAATCCGGCTTCTCCAAATAAGACTGATCGAGCACCAAATATTGCGGGCAGGTCTCGCCCCAAATATCGACGCCTTTATTTCTTGCTTCCGCAATTTGCTGCACAGCCTCCGCGCAGGTTACGTGTACAACGTAAAGTCTTGCACCAGCGAGCTCCGCCAGCTTCGCCGCGCGTCCGGTAGCTTCCCCTTCAACAATGGAAGGCCTTGTGAGCGCGTGATAAATCGGGTCGGTATTTCCTTCCGCGAGTGCTTTCTGAATGAGGAAATCGATAACGTCGCCATTTTCCGCATGCACCATGACCATCGCGCCAAGCTCCTTGGCAGCGAGAAGCGTCCGAAACAGCGTACCGTCATCCGCCTGAAATACGTTTTTGTACGCCATGAATACCTTCAAGGATGTAATGCCCTCTTCCTTGACAATCGCCGGAAGCTCCGCCAGCACTTCATCGTTTATTTCACCGATCATCAGATGAAAGCCGTAATCGATAACCGCTTTTCCATTCGCCTTGTTATGCCACGCAGCAATCGATTCGCTCAGCGGCTTCCCCTTCGTCGTTAAGCAGAAATCGACGATTGTTGTCGTGCCGCCATATGCTGCCGCTCTAGTGCCAGTCGCAAAATCGTCAGCCGTAACCGTCCCGCCAAACGGCATTTCAAGATGGGTATGCGGATCAATGCCGCCAGGAAACACATATTTGCCTGCCGCATCGATTATTTCATCCGCCTCGCCAGTTAAGTCAAACCCGATTTTGGCGATAATGCCATCCTTAATAAGCACATCGGCTTTATACGTGTCAGCCGCCGTTACAATCGTCCCATTTTTAATGAGCCTCGCCGTCATGCTACACCCCCTCCTCTTTATCTGAATCGCTATCTTCCTTGCCTTTCCCTAGCGCCGCGATTGCCGCCTGCCGCTGATTCCAGCTAAGAGGCAGCTCCGTGGCGGGCACCTCTATCATCGATATCGCGCCCTCCACCGGACAGACGATCGAGCAAAGATTGCAGCCTACGCAATCCTCCTCGCGAACCTTGAGATACGCTGCGCCATTTTCGCTCGTATGCCGCTCGATGCACTGATGCGAGGTATCCTCGCATGCAATATGGCATTTGTTGCACACAATGCATGTCTCTTGCTCAATTCGCGCAACTACCGCATAATTCAAGTCAAGATTGCCCCAGTCCGAGTAACGATCTACCGATTTGCCGATCAGCTCAGTGACTGATTTTAATCCCTTATCATCCAAATAATTGTTCAAGCCGTCGATCATATCCTCAACGATACTGAAGCCATGATGCATCGCAGCCGTGCACACCTGCACCCCAGTCGAGCCCATCAGCAAAAACTCAACCGCATCGCGCCAGCTCGAAATGCCGCCGATACCGGAGATCGGAACGCCGACTAACGGATTTCGCGCACATTCGGCAACCATATTCAGCGCGATCGGCTTAACGGCTGGCCCGCAATAGCCGCCATGCGCGCCTTTGCCGCCAACATGCGGAATCGTATTCCATGTGTCGATATCTACGCCCGCAAGCGAGTTGATCGTATTGATGAGCGATATCGCATCCGCTCCGCCGCGGACAGCGGCTTTGGCTGTTGCCGTGATATCGGTAATATTCGGCGTAAGCTTGACGATGACCGGCGTTCGCGCAGCCTCCTTGGCCCACATCGTCTGCATCTCAACCAGATCCGGCTGCTGTCCTGACGCCGCCCCCATCCCCCGTTCGGCCATGCCGTGCGGACAGCCGAAGTTCAGCTCCAGCCCGTCTACGCCGATATCCTCGACCTTTTTTACAATTTCATGCCATTTCTCGCGCTTTGGCTCGACCATCAACGAAACGACGACCGCATGGCCAGGAAACCTTTTTTTCGTTTCATATATTTCCTTCAGATTGATCTCAAGCGGCCGATCAGATATGAGCTCAATATTGTTGAAGCCCGCCACGCGCTGTCCATTGAAATGAACAGCGGCAAAACGAGACGATGTGTTGATGATCGGATCGCCAAGCGTCTTCCACACGGCACCGCCCCAGCCCGCTTCAAATGCGCGCTGCACCTGGTAGCCGGTATTCGTTGGCGGAGCGGATGCAAGCCAGAATGGATTTGGCGAAGATATGCCTGCCAATTGAATGCGAAGATCAGCCATAACGTTCCCTCCTCGCGATTAGCGTATTGTAAATGGAAGAAGCGGCCAGCTTGCCCTGCTGTGCAGCGGAAACGACCATCGCTTCGCCTTGGCCTTCGCCAAAAATAACGTCTCCTGCCGCATAGATCCGGGGATTGGAGGTTTGATACGTCTCGGTATTCACCGTTACGATGCCGCGCTTATGGTCGACGCCAAGCTGCTCGATCAAAGGCATGTACCGCGTCTGCCCAATCGCCTTAATGACCGCATCCACCTCTAGCTCGAAGGTTGCGCCTTCTATGGGAACCGGTCTTTTTCTGCCGCCATCGCCTACTGCTTCAAGCCTCATCGCCACGCATTCAAGCGCTTTGACATTGCCGTCCGCATCACCGATAATTTTGCTTGGCGCGCTCAGCCAAACAAACTCCACGCCATCCTGCTTCGCGAATTCAAACTCAAAATCGTAAGCGGTCATTTCCTCTCTCGTCCTGCGGTAGACCATCTTCACGTTTGCCGCTCCGAGTCTCACCGAACAGGTTGCAGCATCAATTGCGGTATTTCCCGCTCCGATAACGGCAATGCGCTTGCCGATGAAATCAGTCGAAAGCTCTGTCTTGGTCGCTTCTACAAAATCAATTGCATCGTATACGCCTGTTAGCTGCTCGCCCTCGATGCCAAGATTCGGCACCTTGGACATGCCGATCGCCAGTACAATCGCATCATATTGATCAAGCAGATCAGCGACTTGGACATCGACGCCAACCCTCGTATTCGTCCGAATATCGACGCCGAGCTTCCTTACCTGCTCGACTTCCCAAAGCGATATGCTTTGCGGCAAACGGAACGATACGATGCCGTACGTATCGAGCCCTCCAGCCTGCTCCTTCGCTTCGAATATCGTGACGGCGAAGCCGAATCTCGCAAGCTCGCGCGCCGCGGACAGCCCGGCTGGACCGCCGCCGATAATCGCGACAGACTTGCCGTTGCTTTGACCGGCTGCGAACAGATTTTGCTCATTCTTGATCGCCCAATCCGTCGCATAACGCTGCAAATTGCCGATCATGATCGGCTTGGATGAGTGATTCAGCACGCAAGCGCCCTCGCACAGCTCCTCCGTCGGGCAAACTCTTGAGCAGGTAGCGCCGACCGGATTCTCCTCCATAATGGCGCGCGCCGACCCTTTCATATTGCCTGATGCAATTTTTTTGATAAAAGAAGGGATGTTGATGCCGGTCGGGCATGCCTTAATGCAAGGCGCATCATAGCAGTACAGACATCGATTTGATTCCTCAATCGCTTCCTTCGGCCGCATCCCCGCCTTCGCCTCGGCAAAATTGCGCCTCAGCGAATCAACTGGAATAAACGCCGCATTAACCGTCATGCTCATGTCCATTCCCTCCTTATAAGCTCACGATATTGTCATACGTCTCCGGCCTGCGGTCGCAGTAAAATTGCCATACGTCCCTGACCTCGCGAATGAGCTCCTAATCGATCTCGCCAATGATGACCTCGTCTTGATCCTGACGACGCCAAGCTCTTTCGCCAGCTCTTGAAACAGCTTCGTTGTTGGCCCGTTCGGCACTTCCTCCGCAGCCGCATACCACTTCGTCTTCTGCTCGGAGCAGAAATAAGGCCCATAAAAGATTTCCTGCAACGAAATCATTTGAGCGCGCTTGGCCGCCGCCTCGCGAATAAGTCCAATATGCTTCTCAATCGCCGTCCGCTTATGTGCTTCTAACGATTCATCGCCATGCAAATCATTTGATGCTTGGATCAAGCCAATCTTTACGATGGTCATCTTCCAGCTTCCCCTTTCTGCATGCTCATCTGTCTAGCAGTTCGGTAGAGCAGCTCCGCTCCAAGCTCGATATCCTCAGGTGTTGAGTACTCCTTCGGATTGTGGCTAATCCCATCCTTGCAGCGGACAAAAATCATCCCGTAATCGCATACATAAGACATCGTTAGCGAATCATGAAAGGGGCCGCTCATCAGCTCCGGCGGCGCGAGTCCCATTTCTGCTGCCTGCTCATGCATAATCGCTCTCAGCTCGCTCGCGCAATAGCGCGGATCGCTCCTCGTATCCTCGCGAATCGTATACGTTAAGCCATGGTCGAGGCAAGCAGCGTTTATGAGCGCAAGCAGCTGCTCCTCAAGCGCGTTTCTTCTAGCGAGATCGATATCCCGAAAGTCAACCGTGAAGCTCACCTTCTCCGGAATAATGTTCCGTGAATCCGGAAAGACCGAAAGGGAGCCAACCGTCCCGACCGTTGGTGCGCCATACTCCTGGGACGCCAGCTCATTGAGACCAACG
The DNA here is from genome assembly GCF_056786335.1 of Paenibacillus sp. Y280. Lineage (NCBI taxonomy): Bacteria > Bacillati > Bacillota > Bacilli > Caryophanales > Paenibacillaceae > Paenibacillus > Paenibacillus sp. Y280. The sequence goes on along the minus strand of NZ_JBXCIW010000035.1, from coordinate 5,923 downwards.
ATGACCTTCGCGCAGCCGACCAGCGCATCTTGGCGCATCGGCATCGGTACGGAGCCTGCATGCCCTGCGAAGCCCGTCATTTCAACCGTCCACCAGACGGGTCCTGATATGCCGCTTACGATGCCGATTGGCTCGCCTTGCGCTTCAAGCACCGGCCCTTGCTCAATATGCAGCTCCAAAAATGCGCCAATCCGGCCTTCTTGGAACGTATAGCTGCCAAACGCAGCAGGATCGCAGCCAAATGCCAGCAGCGCTTCCCTGCGGGTGATCCCGTTCTTATCCGTCCGGTCAAGCTCGCCGTCCTCCAGCTTTCCTGTCATTCCTCTGACTCCGAATAATCCTTTGTTGAACCTGCAGCCCTCTTCATCGCAAAAAGCGACAACCTCGATATTGGCAGCCGGCTGAAAGCCTGCTTCCACCATCGTCTGAACCGCCTCGATTGCTCCCAGCACGCCAATAACGCCGTCAAACCTACCGCCATATGGCTGCGAATCAATATGAGAGCCAAGCATTAAGACCGGCGCTGTAGAATCAATTCCTGTCAGCACGCCTATCAAATTGCCGAACGGATCGATGCGAGGTTCCATTCCCGCTTCAATCATCCAGCTCCGTACAAGCTCCACGCCTGCAAGGTCTTCCTTCGAGAGCGCAAGGCGGCATACGCCCGTATTTCCGATCTTCCCAATCTGCGCCAGCTCAGAAATGCGCTCGTGCAGCCGTTTCGCATTAATGCCTGCTATCGTTGTCTCCTTCATCATTGCCTCCTCCTCTCCCATCAGCTCCCGAAAACCTCCAGCAGCGTATCGGCAATAAATACGATTTCATCATCCGTCGTCGATAAAGGCGGACTAATCGTCAAAATATTCATAAAGCCCGGCACCGTATCGCCATTCTTGCTAATGAGAAGCCCTCTTTGCTTGCACCCAGATAAAATAGACGTTACTCTCACAGCAGTTGCCGGCTCCTTCGTTTGTTTATCCTCCACCAGCTCAATGCCGATCGCCGAGCCAAATATTCTTATTTCACCGACATTCGGATGCGCCTTAAGCGGCTTGATCCGGCTCAGCAGCTCTTTGCCTATATAGGCAGAGCGGCTTACGAGATTTTCCCGCTCCAAAATTTCAATGTTTTTCAGCGCTACTGCGCAGGAGACGGGATTGCCGCCGAAGGTGTTCACATGCCGGAAGTGGCTATCCGGTCCGCTTTCTTTAAAGCTCTCGTACATTTCAGCCGATACAGCAGTTGCCGATAAGGGGGAATAAGCGCTGGTCATCCCTTTCGCCATCGTCACGATATCCGGACGGACGCCGAAGTTGAAATGCCCAAACCTCTCGCCCGAACGGCCGAAGCCGCAAATGACCTCGTCGACGATGAGCAGCACGTCATGCTTATCGCAAATGTCACGCAGCTTCGCCAAATAATCTTCCGGTGGCACGATCATACCGCCGCCCGTTATGACCGGCTCGACGATGATGCCAGCGACCGAATCCGGTCCCTCCCAAATGATCGCGTCCTCGTAGGCTTTGGCGCATTGCGTCTCGCAGGCCCCCTTCGTTTGGCCGAAGGGACAACGGTAGCAATACGGGGGAGGCACATGGGTGAAGCCGACGCCAAGCGGCTCGTACTTCAGCTTGCGCTGCGCTTGCCCCGTGGCGCCTAGTGCGCCCATGGAGTTGCCGTGATAAGCACGGTGACGCGAAATAAACTTATGCTTGGAAGGCTTCCCCCGCTGATGGTGATATTGGCGGCCGATTTTGAAAGCAACCTCGTTCGCGTCCGAGCCCGAGTTGGAGAAGAAGATGCGATATTCGCCCTCCAGCCATTCATTCAGCTTGGCAGCCAGCTCTATCGCAGGGACATGCGACTGAATGAGCGTGGAATAGGCAATCTTCTTCATTTGTTCGGCAGCCGCATCTGCTATTTCCGCTCGTCCGTGACCAACATTGACGCACCATAAGCCTGACATGCCATCCAAATAACGATTGCCATCCAGATCGGTAATCCAGCTGCCTTCTCCCGATACGATTACCATTGGATTGTCATTATGGGGAGAAATATGATGCCATAAATATTTGCGATCCTTCTCGAGCAGCTCTTCCTTTGCTTCCGTATTCATTGCTGCCTCATTCACACCCATAGACTGCTTCTCCTCCTTCGCGGCTGCCGCTCATATCGTCGTAATGACCGCGGATGAGACCATCCGCGATCGTTATAGACTAGCGTATGCGCCTACTTGGCCGCATCTTCCAAAATTGTTTTGTCGACAGCTGCTGCCAGATCGGGAGCCTTCTTAATAAGCTCATATTTGAGCGCGATATCGACAGTTCGCTGCACCGCGTCATCGACAAACGACCCTACCTGCGCCTCCGCGAACCCTTCCGGCTTCACTAGCTTCGCCATCTCCATCAGCATCGTCGTCTGATGCTCCTTCGTCGTGCTTCCCTCCGTTACGGCGCTCATTACGATATCAACCGATTCCACTTGGTTCGCAATCGCGTAATTCCAGCCCTTCATCGTCGCTTTGATCGCTTTGACAGCCAGCTCGCGGTTGTTCTTGAGCCACTCGTCCTTCACGATCAGCGTGTCCTCCAGCATCCCAACGCCGGCATCCTCGAAATCATACACGTATAAATCCTCTTCCTTCACGCCGCTTTCAAGCACGACATGGTATTCGTTGTAAATGGTAGAGACGGCAACATCCAGCTGCTTGTTAAAAAACTGATCCATCGTGAAATGGAATGGACCTAACTAAAAAATACATTATACAAAATGGTTAAAATTCCGTTGATTCATTTGACATAATGTCAAGTAGAGCTGACCAAGCTATTCGGTAGATTGCTAGAAATGGACTAATTTTCCTTCACATAACCGCTCCGCTCTTGAATATATTGAGTAACAGACAAGAAATAAGGAATCCGTATTTCAGGTATCTTGTTTGCTGAAGCGTGAATTTAATGGAATGAGGTGAGGGAAATGGAGTCAGAGCCGCTGTTTGTTGTATCCCGTGAGGATTGGTCGCTCCACCGCAAAGGCTATGAGGATCAAGCGCGACATCAGGAAAAGGTACACGAAGCAATTAAGCAAAACCTTCCCGATCTGGTTTCCGACGAAAGCATCGTTTTGTCCGATGGCAGGCGTACAATCAAAGTCCCCATTAAAAGTCTCGACGAATCCCACTTCATATACAACTACAACAAGAAGCAGCACGTCGGACAAGGCGATGGAGATTCACAGGTTGGCGATGTGCTGGGGGTCGATCCGCAAGCCGCCAAAGGACCGGGCAAAGGCCAGGACGCGGGCGATCAGCCAGGCGAGGACGTCGTCGATACCGAGATAAGCATCGACCAGCTGGAGGATATGCTTTTTGAGGAGCTGGAACTTCCTAATCTGGAGCAAAAACAAAAGGATCAATTACAAACGACAGAAATTGTTTTTCACGATATCCGCAAAAAAGGTATTATGTCCAACATTGACAAAAAACGTACGTTGATCGAAAATCTTCGGCGCAACGCCAATGCAGGCAAATCCGGCATTGGCGGCATCTCGCCTGACGATCTTCGTTATAAAACGTGGAATGAAATTGTAAAGCCGCAATCGAATGCTGTTATTCTTGCCCTCATGGACACATCAGGAAGCATGGGGTCCTTTGAGAAATATTGTGCCCGCAGCTTCTTCTTCTGGATGTCTCGTTTCCTGCGCCGCAAGTATGAGCATGTGGAGATCGTATTTATCGCGCATCATACGGAAGCCAAGGAGGTAACGGAGGAGGAGTTCTTCAACCGAGGTGAAAGCGGTGGCACCATTTGCTCCTCTGCATACCAGAAGGCGATCGAGGTCATCGACAGCCGGTATCCGACTTCTAATTGGAACATTTACCCGTTCCACTTCTCGGATGGCGACAATCTTACCTCGGATAACGAGCGCTGCGTGAAGCTGATCGGACAGCTTATGGAGCGAAGCAATATGTTCGGATACGGCGAGGTCAACCAATACAATCGAAGCAGCACATTGATGTCGGCGTATAAGCATATTAGCCACAAAAAATTTATGTACTCGGTCATTAAGGAGAAAGGCGAGGTTTATAAGGCGCTTAAAACGTTCTTCTCCAAACAAGTAATCGGTGCATAACGAGCAAAACCCGCCCTGCAGCTCATGCGGCAAGGCGGGTTTTTCTGTCCAATTTCAGGCGCTTTAATCTACTTTATTGATTGTTCGCGCCAAGCTGATCCAAGCTTTTGAACTCGTAGCCTTGACGCCTTGCCTCGTCGATAATTCTGCCAAGCGCCTCCGTATTGTCTTTTGACACCGAATGCAGCAAAATGATCGCTCCAGGATGAAGCTGCTTGACTACCTCGCTATAAGCGAATTGGGAGCCACGCTGCGCATTCACATCCCAGTCCTTGTAAGCGACCGACCAGAATACGTTTATGTAGCCGAATTGTTTGCTTGCCGCAAGCACTCTTTCGTTAAAAATGCCTCTCGGCGGCCGAAGATATTTCATTTCCTTCTGTCCCGTAAGGACCTCTACCTGCTCCTTCACCTTGTCGAGCTCCGTCTTAATACTGCCCTCCGACAGCTGCGACATATCTGGATGGCTCCAAGAGTGATTGCCAATGATATGTCCTTCCATAACCATTCGCTTTAAAAGCTCCGGCTGATCCTTTACATAATGTCCCGTAACGAAAAAAACAGCAGGCACATTTTTCTCCTTCAGCACATCAAGAATTCGAGGAGTAAAGCCGTTCTCATACCCGTTGTCGAATGTTAAAAAGAGCTCCTTTTTACTTGTATCTCCAAGAAACAGCGCGCCATGCTTCGTAATAATAGGCTTGAAGCCTTCCTCGTCTATAGATGGCAATCGGCCTTCCACGCTTTTCTTAAAACCAAAATGATACGCACCGGGCTGACCAAAAGCAGCAGAAGGAGTTAATAAGCTCCATGCCAGCACTGCGAACAGTGCCATGAACTTCATAATAAGCCTCAACAGCAATGCCCTCCTTATTCGATTGATATATGACGCTGCGACGACATATTGCGTTTATATTTCCCGAAAAGGGCATAAAAAAACCGCTATTCTCCAAAGTCAATTAGACCTTGTAGATAGCGGTTTTATATGTATTTCATTGATTTAAAATGGTCGGGACGACACGATTTGAACATGCGACCCCCTGGTCCCAAACCAGGTGCTCTACCAAGCTGAGCTACGTCCCGAGAAAAGATGGTGCCGTCGAGAGGACTTGAACCCCCAACCTACTGATTACAAGTCAGTTGCTCTACCAGTTGAGCTACAACGGCACATCAATTATGTCCACCTATTAAAGGCGGTTTGTGATGCTGGTCTGGCTAAGCCAAGCTGCATCTTGGGAAAAATGGTGCCGTCGAGAGGACTTGAACCCCCAACCTACTGATTACAAGTCAGTTGCTCTACCAGTTGAGCTACAACGGCATATCGATGATGTCCAGCGATTAAAGCGGTTTGTGATGCCTGTCTGGCTAGGCCAAGCTGCATCTTGGAAAAAATGGTGCCGTCGAGAGGACTTGAACCCCCAACCTACTGATTACAAGTCAGTTGCTCTACCAGTTGAGCTACAACGGCATATTCATGTGTAGATCATTAATTTAATTGGTTGCGGGGGCAGGATTTGAACCTGCGGCCTTCGGGTTATGAGCCCGACGAGCTACCGGGCTGCTCCACCCCGCGACGTTAATGAAAAAATATGGTGACCCGTAGGGGACTCGAACCCCTGTTACCTCCGTGAAAGGGAGGTGTCTTAACCACTTGACCAACGGGCCTTGAAAAATGGGACGGAGAGAGAGGGATTCGAACCCTCGCACCACTTACGCAGTCTAACCCCTTAGCAGAGGGTCCCCTTGAGCCACTTGGGTATCTCTCCAAATCTGGCTCCCCGAACAGGACTCGAAC
>NZ_JBXCIW010000034.1:0-43358 GCF_056786335.1 Paenibacillus sp. Y280 | reverse complement strand
TAGTGAGTGCCTCTTTTCGTATGTGGGTTTAGTTCTTGCCGGAACGTTTCCCAGTATACTAGAGGCGCTTTTTTCTTTCAAAGCTCAAATTACTTCATTACAGGAATGGCTCCTTTTCCGTTTAACATTTGGGAAGATTGAGTATTAGCAACTGAATTACTAACAACTGAATTACTAGTAACTGAATTGATCCTGCTCCGTAGAACCTGTCAAAGCTTTCGTTGTTGAGGTGCCGCCTGAAATAACTTGCGTTACTTCATCAAAATATCCTGTGCCTACTTCCCTCTGGTGGCGAGTAGCCTCGTAACCGTCCGCTTCGATGGCAAATTCCGCTTGCTGAAGCTCGGAGTATGCAGACATCCCGCGTTCTTTATAGCTCTTCGCCAACGTGAACATACTATGGTTCAGCGCATGGAATCCAGCCAGGGTAACGAATTGGAACTTGTAGCCAAGTTGGCCTAATTGCTTCTGAAACGAAGCGATTTCCTCATCGCTCAGCTTCTTCTTCCAGTTGAATGATGGCGAACAATTATAAGCAAGCGGCTTGCCTGGGAATCTCTTATGGATCGCTTTCGCAAAACGCTCTGCTTCCTCCATATTAGGCTCCGAGGTTTCACACCAGATCATATCGGCATAAGGAGCATAAGCGAGACCTCTTGAGATGGCTTGATCCAATCCATCCTTAACATAGAAGAATCCTTCCGGCGTACGTTCACCCGTTAAGAACGGTTGATCATTCTCATCAACATCGCTCGTCAGCAAGCGCGCTGCATTGGCATCCGTTCTTGCAATCAATACCGTGTCTACTCCCATAACGTCTGCTGCAAGTCTAGCCGCCAACAGATTGCGAATCGCTTGCTGCGTCGGCAGGAGCACTTTCCCACCCAAGTGGCCGCACTTCTTCTCCGACGAGAGCTGATCTTCCAGATGGACAGCCGAGGCGCCAGCTTCGATCATCGCTTTCATCAGTTCAAATACATTTAAAGGACCACCGAAACCTGCTTCTGCATCGGCAACGATCGGTGCGAAGAAATCAATATCGCTCTTGCCTTCGGAGTGCTGGATTTGATCCGCCCTCTGCAAAGCTTGGTTAATACGTTTTACAACGTTAGGAACACTATTGGCCGGGTACAAGCTCTGGTCCGGATACATGTGGCCCGACAGATTCGCATCGGCAGCAACCTGCCAGCCGCTGAGATAAATCGCCTTCAAGCCTGCTTTAACTTGCTGTACCGCTTGATTTCCTGTTAGTGCGCCTAATGCGTGAACGTAATCCTCCTCCTGAATCAGCTCCCAAAACCGCTGCGCCCCGCGTTTGGCCAAAGTATGCTCCACCAGAACCGACCCGCGAATCCGAAGCACTTCCTCCGGCTTATAGGTACGAACAACACCCTCGTATCTTTTGGACTTCCAGTTTTCGAGCAATACTTGAACATCGTTGTTTGTCTGTTGCTGATTCATAAATATACCCCTCTCGGATGTTTGAATGTTTTCACTTAGAAATGAATGCGCTTACTTATTACACTTTCTCCAAACAGCCATTTCCTCCGCATCTGGTGCATGGGGTAATTTTCAACCCCTTGCACTTCACGCAATCCCGATCTTCCTCAAGATGCGAACTAGAACAACACATGCAATCAAGCTCTCCATTTCCGTTACATGTCGGACAATCCATTTGAAGCCCCTCCTTTGTGTTATATAACAATTAGTTGTTTATGTTGTTCATTATATAACTAAATAGGCTGTTATACAACAATTATTTTTTTGGCTATTTTAGTTATATAACAAAACGAAATGATTTCGATCTTGGGGTTGGAATTGTGATACGGTTTTGCATTTTTATAAGCTGGAAATTCCCCGGAATGATATATTTCTTGACAGAATATTGGTCTATAAATATAATTTAATTATTTTTTAAACCTATAAGAATAGTTTGTTATAATGATGAGAGATCATGCGCTTAGCACTGAGCGGATCTCTGTCCGCTCTGATCAGCCGCTACTATAGCATTTAAAGGATAACCGTTGAGGAGGAAGTACTAATGAGCAAAAATTTTCACAATCACATCAATAGCCTCGTCTCTGCGATTGCTTCCAGTCATCGAGAGGTTCCGCTGACGATATCACTGGACTCCCATCCACTTCCCAACGCAGATACCATTGTCGAAATCATCCATTTACTTAGAGAACTGCTGTTTCCCGGATACTTCGGCAAGCAAAACATCAGCAATGAAACAATGGAATATCGCATTGGCGATGTGCTGATTGAGATCCATGAAAAGATGTCGGAGCAAATCGGCCGTGTTTTAAGGCATCCGATCAACAAAAACAGAACTAACGTCGATATTGAACAAGAGACGGAGAGAATCGTTTACGAATTTCTAAGTACAATCCCGGAGCTGCGGAATGTACTTGCAACTGATGTGCAAGCTGCCTTTGACGGAGATCCTTCGGCTAACCATACGGATGAGATTATCTTCTCGTATCCCGGAATTTTCGCTGTGAGCATTTACCGATTGGCGCATGAGTTGTATTTATTGTCCGTTCCTCTCATACCGCGTATGATGACCGAATACGCCCATGGCGTTACGGGGATCGATATTCATGCTGGAGCAGCCATCGGCTCCTGGTTTTTTATTGATCATGGTACAGGGGTAGTGATCGGGGAGACGACAGTCATTGGGGACAGGGTGAAAATCTATCACGGCGTTACGCTTGGCGCGCTCTCTACACGAGGCGGACAGTTGCTGAACGGTGTGAAGCGACATCCTACGCTAGAGGAAGATGTGACAGTATACTCCGGCGCTTCTATACTTGGTGGAGATACGATTATCGGCAAAGGCGTCGTGATTGGCAGCAATGTCTTTATCTCAAAGCCAGTTCCAGCAGGAGCAAAAGTTACCGTAAAAAATCCCGAGCTCGTCATCAAGGGCCGCGCTCCGCAAGAATTTAATCAGGAGCCGTTTAACGACTGGGCCATCTGATCTTACTAAACCTATAAATCGAAAGTACGGCAGAACCTGAATATAATCAAAAAAAAAGAGCCTCTAGAAGTCGCTTCTAGGGCTCGATTTGCGTTTATTGGATTTTCAGCATACCGACCATAAATGAAGATAAATCTTGGGCAGTACATGCAATGGATGTAATAGGAAAGGAAGAGCGGGCACGCAGCCCAAGCGTTAGCAAAACGAACATTTCAGCTGTTTTGGCCGCATCAACCGATTCTAGAATAACACCGTGCTGCTGGCCGCTCTTAATCCATTGCTTGGATAAATACACGGAGCGCTCATAAAAGTTTTTCAGCACCTCCGCAACCGCAGGCTCATCCTGCTTGCCAAACAAATACATGAGAACCTTGTTCGTCACGTCCTGCTCGTCTTCCAGCTTCGCAACGTTTTCTGAAATTTTTTGCATCGGTCCGTCGAACGTTTTTGGAACCTGCTCCACTTCGTTCATAAATTTCTTGTTGGTCTCTTCGAGCTGTTCTTGCAGCACCCAGGCAAAAATTTCATTTTTACTCTTAACATAATGGAAAATAGCTCCCTTGGATAATCCCGATTTATCCATAATGTCTTTCATGGTGACTTCGTGACAGCCTTTTCCCGTTAACAGCTCTTTGGTTGCTTCAAGCAATTGCCGTATCGTTTGTGCCCTGCGTTCCTCTTGCTTCAAAATAATTCCTCCATCATCATCATACCGAATTATGACTAATTATATCTCTTTTGCTCTTCGTTGTATGGTTGTGCGACGGCGCATATGGAATATCAAGACTGCGATAGTCGCTGACAAGAAGACTAGCTGCATAAGCGTGCGCGGCACCAAAGTGTCTGCCGATTTATCCGCTATGCCAGCGAGCGCAGCATACACATTCGCCGGGAACATTGCGATGAGCAAGGCGGTTAGACCACCGGCTGCCCAAGGGGCAGTCCTCTGGTGCAGCAGTCCCGCAGCGCCAGCAAGCTCCAATATACCCGTAATGGTGACGATTAAGCCGGGACTAGGCAGCGCTGGCGGAACCATGCTGATGAGGTCCGCGCGCATAAAGACGAAGTGGACGACACCGGTCAATACAAACATAGCCGCTAGCCCGCCCCGCAATGCAACCGACCAATGACGCAACCGGCGCACCCCAGCGGCTCCAGCAACAAGAATCGCCAGCGTGACGGCAACAAGAACAATAAGTGGCTCCATTCGTGATCCCTCCTGCATTTCACTATTTATATGTTTATAATATATACCGACTAACGGTTTGTAAATAGGTGAAATTGAAAAGCACTCCTATATACGATAATGAAAGTTCGAAACTTCATTATCATTCATAAGAGTGCTGTGTTTGATGTTACATTAATCGACCAGATGAAATGATTGCATTAAAAAGGTTACTCGTTATTTCATCCATTGGAAATGAAAGCTGCCTTGTTGGTCAAGCCGCTCGAAAGTATGCGCTCCAAAATAATCCCTTTGCGCTTGCAGCAGGTTAGCCGGCAGCCTTTCAGAGCGATAGCTGTCATAATAAGCTAAAGCGGAAGAAAAAGCAGGAACCGGAATTCCCCTCGTTACAGCAATAGCTATTACATTTCTCCATGCTTCTTGGTAGCTTTCAACTACGCCTCTGAAATAATCGTCCAAGAACAGGTTTTTCAGAGCAGGATCCCGATCATAAGCATCCTTAATATTTTGCAGGAAGCCGGCGCGAATAATACAGCCTCCGCGGAATATCATCGCAATGCTGCCATAGTTCAATCCCCATTTGTACTCGTCGGAAGCGGCTCTCATCTGTGCAAAGCCTTGCGCATACGATGCGATTTTGCTCGTGTACAAAGCTTTGCGAACGGCCTCGATAAACGCCTTAGGATCGCCATCATAGCAAGGTGCCTCAGGGCCATTCAACCGCTTGCTTGCTGCCACGCGTTCTTCTTTCATGGCGGAGATAAACCGTGCAAACACGGATTCCGTAATAATGGACAATGGAACTCCCAAATCGAGTGCGCTTTGACTGGTCCATTTCCCGGTACCCTTTTGTCCAGCCGAATCAAGGATTACATCCACCATCGGCTTGCCTGTATCCGGATCTGTCTTGCCGAAAATGTCAGCCGTTATTTCGATTAAGTAACTATCCAGCTCGCCGTTGTTCCATTCCGTGAATATGTCATGCAGCTCGCTTGTATTTAAATGCAGTACATCCTTGAGCAAATGATACGCTTCGCCAATGAGCTGCATGTCGCCGTACTCGATGCCGTTGTGCACCATTTTAACATAATGACCGGCGCCGTCTTCACCGATGTAAGTGGAGCAAGCATCGCCGTTAACTTTGGCTGAAATTGCAGTCAAGATTGGCTCTACCAGCTCATAAGCGTCCTTTTGTCCGCCTGGCATAATGGAAGGACCATTCAGCGCTCCCTCTTCGCCGCCCGAAATACCGGCGCCGATAAAGCGGAAGCCTTTCGCTTGCAGATCTTTATTTCTTCTTTGCGTATCGGGGAAATGCGCGTTTCCGCCGTCAATGAGAATATCTCCTTGACTGAGGTAAGGCAAGAGCTGATTAATCGTATCGTCAGTCGGCTGTCCCGCTTTTACCATAATCAATATTTTACGCGGCGTCTCAAGCGCTTGGACAAACTCCTCGACACTGAAGGTGCCTGCGAAGTTTTTACCTGGCGCTTCCGCCAAAAGCTCGTTCGTTTTCTCAGGTGAACGATTATATATAGCAACCGAGAACCCCTTGCTTTCCATGTTCAAGGCAAGATTTTTGCCCATGACGGCTAAGCCGACCACGCCAATTTGCTGTTTTTGCATCGTATATACCTCCCTGATTATCGAGCAGAATGCGGAAAGCGATTGCCGGTGCCATAACCGTCACTATGCAATCCGCATTCTATGAATCCATTCTTAAAGTGTTTTTTTCCAATCGGCTGCGAATTTCTCCATCCCTTGATCCGTCAATGGATGCTTCGATATTTGTTCGATAACCGTAAACGGAATCGTTGCGATATGCGCGCCTGCCATCGCAACGCGAGTGACGTGATCCGGGTGGCGGACAGAAGCAGCGATAATTTGCGCGTCCAGGTTATGAATGCGGAATAATTCGGCTACCTTCACGATTAGTTGGACGCCATCCTCCGAGATGTCGTCCAAGCGGCCCAGAAACGGGGAGACATAGGTAGCGCCTGCACGAGCAGCAAGGAGCGCTTGGTTCACCGTGAAGATCAACGTAACATTTGTTTTTACGCCTTTTTTGGTTAAATAACGGCAAGCCTCTAAGCCTGCAAGCGTCATTGGAAGCTTGATCGTGATGTTTTTGTCATGGTTATTGATTTTGATCAACTCATTCGCTTGCGCGATCATTTCTTCTGCTGTAATCGCATCAGGCGTAACTTCAGCGGATACGGATTCAACTTCAGGCACCTCTCGCAAAATTTCTGCAATGCGGTCCTCGAACTTCACTCCTTCTTTGGCAACCAAAGATGGGTTCGTCGTTACGCCGGATAAAACGCCAATTTTGTACGCTTTTTTAATGTCTTCCACATTTGCCGTATCGATAAAAAATTTCATAATGTTCAACCTCCATTTTTTTAATTGCTGAGCAATTCTTTAGTCAGGCGAACCACATTATTTACTGAAAAACCGAAATACTCCATAACTTCATTGCCGGGTCCTGAAGCGCCGAACGTATCGATGGACAATACTTTTCCGGTTGGTCCCATGTAACGCTCCCAGCCAAGCGATATTCCGGCTTCAATAGCCATCCGCTTCGTGACGGAAGCAGGAAGGACAGTCTCCTTGTACGCTTCGGATTGCCGGTCGAACAGCTCTCTGCTCGGCATCGCAACTACGCGTACAGACAGGTTTTCCCGCTCCAGCTCCGCTTTGGCGCTAACCGCCAGAGAAACTTCTGATCCCGTTCCGATAAGGATCACATCCGGCTGATCGTTCGTTTCCGTCAGCACATAAGCTCCTTTGGCCACCCCGTCAACATTTGCTTTCGTCGCTTCATAAACGGGTAGGTTTTGGCGGCTCAGGACAAGCGCTACCGGGCCTTGTTTTTGCTGCAGCGCATACGCCCATGCGTTTGCCGTTTCATTGGCATCCGTTGGCCGGATGACCGTAAGTCCCGGAATCGTCCGAAGAGCTGCGAGGTGCTCGACTGGCTCATGAGTCGGGCCATCTTCCCCAACGGCAATCGAATCATGGGTAAAGACATAAATGACAGGCAGCTTTTGCAGAGCAGCCAAACGAATCGACGGTCGCAAATAATCGCTAAATACGAAGAAAGTGCTGACGAACGGTTTTACGCCGCCATGCAGTGCCATGCCGTTGCCGGCTGCGCCCATCGCATGCTCGCGAACGCCAAAGTAGATGTTGCGTCCCGCATAAGACTCCACCGCAAAGGTTTGCTCTCCGCTAATATCCGTCATCGTAGAATGCGATAAATCGGCGCTGCCTCCAAAAATCGATGGAACGGATTTGATGTAGTGATTGATTGCTGCACCGCTTGCTATACGGGTAGAAACGGTTTTGGACGCGTCAAACGTAAGGATGTCTTCCGCTTCAAACAAAACAGACCCGTCGATAACCTGCTCGAGCTCCTCGCCAAGCGAAGGATGCTGCGCTTTATAGGAAGCTAACAATCTGTTCCATTCTTCTTCTTTTGCCCCGCCTTTATGCTTAAGCTGTTCAAAGTGGGTTTTGACTTCATTTGGAACGGCAAACTCTTCCTCGTACTGCCAGCCATAAACCTCCTTGGTTGCCTTTGCCTCTTCCTTGCCAAGCGGATTGCCATGCGCTTTATTCGTTCCCGCTACCTTCTTGCTTCCATAGCCGATAATCGTCCGAATTTCGATAAGGGTTGGCTGCGAATCGTTTTGCTTAGCTGCTTCGATCGCTTTCGTAATTTGAGCTGCGTCGTTGCCGTCCTCGACTCTTATATATTGCCACTGAGCCGATTCCGCCCTTTTTTGCATATTTTCCCCAAAAGAAAGGCTCAGCTCTCCATCCAGCGAAATATCGTTGGAATCATACAATACAACTAATTTGCCCAGCTTCATATGACCCGCCATGGACATTGCCTCGTACGCGACGCCTTCCATCAAACATCCGTCTCCAACAAGAGCGTACGTATAATGATCGATTACCGGGAAACCGCTTTGGTTGAATTTCGAAGCAAGATGAGCTTCGGCCATAGCCATTCCGACAGCCATAGCAAGACCTTGACCTAAAGGTCCTGTCGTTGCTTCTACGCCATCCGTATGACCAAATTCAGGATGCCCTGGCGTTTTGCTGTTCAGCTTGCGAAACTGTTTTAAATCTTCAATCGACACGTTATATCCTGACAAATGCAGGAGACTATAAAGTAAAGCCGAGCCATGCCCCGCAGAGAGAACGAAGCGGTCGCGGTTAAACCATTTGGCGTGAGCCGGATTATGATTAAGCAGTTTGGACCAAAGGGCATAAGCCATTGGCGCAGCACCCATTGGCAAGCCTGGATGGCCTGAATTAGCGCTGTTTATGGCATCAATAGACAAAGTTCGGATCGTATCAATAGCTAGCTGGTCAATGGTTTGTGTGATAGGCATATTGTTCTCCTTTTATCGTTTCTATTTCTTGCTCTGGCTTGGAATCGAACCACCAATGATAGCCGTCTCTCGCGAGCAGTTCATCGGACTCGGCAGGACCGTAAGTGCCGGCAGCATAAAGGTGAAGCGGAACAAGATTTTCTTCAAAAGCGTGCAAGATCGGTTGAACCCATTTCCAGGACAATTCAACTTCATCCCAGTGCGCAAAGAACGTTGGGTCTCCGTGCAAAGCGTCGTACAGCAAATTTTCATAGGCTTCGGGCACATCATTGCGACTTGTGTGAAAATCGATTTGAATCGGTTTGAACTCCCCTTTTTGCTGCGGGTCCCTTGTATTTAATTGCAGCGTAATGCCTTCGTTTGGACTGATTTCAAATACCAACAGATTAGGAATTTGACTTTCGTCATTAGCCCGAGAATGCTGCTTTAAAGGTTCTTTGAATTCGATAACGATTCGCGTAGATTTCTCCATCATTCTTTTGCCGGTTCGAATATAAAAAGGGACGTCACGCCAAAACACATCGTCGATCTGAAGTCTAGCGGCTATAAATGTATCATTCATTGATGTTTGCGCAATACTTGGTTCGGAAGTATAACCGATAACGGGCTTTCCTTGGATCGTTCCCGCTTTGTACTGGCCGCGGATAACGCTCGCTTTCACATCCTCTTTTTGCAGCGGCTCGAGGGATTCCATCACCAGTTTCTTTTTAAAGCGCACATCCTCGGAGCTGCTGTTTTTCGGAAGGTGAATGGCCAGCATCATAAGCAGCTGCAGCATATGATTTTGGAACATATCTCTAACAGCACCTACATGATCGTAATAGCCCGCTCTTTCTTCAACGCCGACCGTTTCGTTTGCCGTTATCTGCACGTTGGCAATGTAACGATTGGACCATAAGGCCTGAAGAACCGGATTCGTCTGCTGCAATACTTCAAGCTTCTGTACCATCGGTTTGCCAAGATAATGATCGATGCGAAAAATTTCATGCTCCGCAAAAGCTTTGCTCAGCTTTTGATTCAAATCCCGGGCAGATTGCAAATCATGGCCAAACGGTTTCTCGATCATCAGCCGTTTCCAGCCATTCGCGGAACCTAGGCCGCTTTCTTTGATGTTTGCTGCTATCGTTTCAAAAAATTCAGGTCCAACGGATAAATAAAACATTCGGTTAGGCACGAGGTCCAGCTCTTGCTCCCTTTGTTCAACCAGTTGCAGAAGCTTCAAGTAATCCTCTTTATGTCCTACATCCAAAACGCTGTAACGGAATGCGCTTATAAAGCTTTTCACTAATGCAGGATTGCTCGCCTCGCGTCTAGAGAAGGTGCGAAGAGACTGCTCGACATTTGCCTGAAATGCTTCATCAGATAGCTCTCTTCTTCCAAGACCAATGACTGCGAATGATTGCGGCAGCTTTTGGTCAACAAATAAATTAAACAAGGCAGGGTAAATTTTTCTTTTGGCTAAATCCCCAGTTGCTCCAAACAAGACAAGCGTTGTTGCGTCCATTTTTATTTCTCCTTCCAGCATCGTTTCTCTCGGTATCCTTTGGGCATAGACCATGGCGATAGCGGCTGTAACAGCAATGCTTTCACCGTTGCCTCACCCTTATGCTCTGGTTTCTTTTTCTTAATTCCACTATAATACGAATATCACCTATACAAGTAATTAATATATTTCACAGGAGCTATAGACCATGTCTATGAACAATTATGAGCTGTATAAGGTTTTTTATTGGGCTGCCAAGACAGGCAGCTTAACTCAAGCTTCCAAATTTTTGTATATCACCCAACCGAGCGTCAGCCATGCCATCAAGCAGCTTGAAGAAAGCTTTGGCATCACGTTGTTTTACCGGAATTCCAAAGGCGTTGCTCTAACACAGGAAGGCGCCATCCTCTATTCCTATATTGAAAAGTCTCAAATCTTAATCTCGCTCGCAGAAGAAAAGCTGGCTGCACTAAAAAATCTCGACAGCGGCGAGCTTCGGATCGGCGGAAGCGATTCGCTGTTCAAGCATTATTTGCTGCCTTACTTAGAGGAATTTCATCAGAGCTTTCCCGGCGTCAAGCTTCAACTCATTCATGGAACGACGCCTGAAATCATTGCATTCTTAAAAGAGGGAAAAATCGATTTAGGCGTCGTTCGAATGCCTATCGTCGATCCGCAGCTTGAAGTCAAGGAAGGCATCCAGCTGCAGGATTGCTTTGTAGCGGGGGCCCGCTATGCCGAGCTTAAGGACACGGTGCTGTCGCTTGAGCTGCTGCTCCAATACCCCGTCATCCTATTTTCGCGCAATAGCCGGGCACGCATGGCCATTACGGAATTATTCCAAGGCTACAGCCTGGAGCTCAAACCTGAAATCGAGGTCGGAAGCGTAGATCTTCTCATCGAGTTTGCGCGGAAAGGACTCGGAATCTCTTATGTTACTAGAGAATTTGTTTCCAAGGAGCTGGATGATGGCTCCCTCTTCGAGATTCAATTAGACGTGGAGCTGCCGCCTTCTCAGGTAGGAACGATGATTATGCGCAACATGCCGCTTTCCAGTGCGGCAAGTCATTTTATTGAGCGTATTAGATAGCAACTAATCATGCGGCAATACAAAAATGGTTGAGCAGACGACAAGTCGGCTCAACCATTTCTTTTGTATTTAGTGCAGTCCACCGCTATTCTGCCTAAGGTCTACATAAATGGCTTGTTTCATATACATAGACAACCTATATTCATGTCCAACGACTATTTTCTGAAAGGATGCGAATGCCGCCGTATGGAAAATCTGTTGCCGCTAAACGTACAATTTTTGCTGCTGATTGGGGTAACCCTATTTTGGACTATCGTCTATATTCTCGTTATTTATAAAGGGTTTAAGGATAAGTCCTGCGGAATGCCCCTTGCCTGCATATGTGCAAACGTTACATGGGAGTTTCTATTTACGTTTATTATGCCGTTCCATCCGCTTCAGCAAGTCGTAACCTTCATATGGTTCTTATTGGACTGTATCATTCTGTATCAATATCTCATTTATTCCAAAGGTTTATATTCAAAAAGCACGCTTTATACCTCCGTCTTCTCCTTGCTCGTTATCGCTTTGCTGCTTCATTACGGAATGGCGGTGGAATTCCATGATAAAATGGGGGTTTATTCAGCCTTCGGCATCAACCTGATGATGTCTGTTCTCTTCATAAGAATGCTGCTGATCAAGGACCTTCGAGGCCAATCTTTATCTATTGCTTATTTCAAAATGATAGGTACCGTATGCGCTTCCGTCTTCTGCTTCATGCTTTATCCGCAATCCTTGTTATTGATGATTATGTATGTGTTGATCTTTATACTGGACATCGCGTACATTTTGCTCGTTTACAACCATTCAACTCAAGTAATAATAGTCGCTTCGGGTTCGGAATTCCGTTAACACAACGAGGCTGCCATTTAAATAATGTCAGCCTCATCCTAAAGTTTATTGCGCTATATTGCATTCTTCTCCTTATCTTTCCTCTAAAGCTGCTTCAAAAGCCGAAGAAACTTTTTCAAATTCCTCATCTTTTTCGATCACCGAAAGCTCATCATTCTCATTGACTTGCAGGAAGAAAACATCTATATCCTCTTTTTCATTCTCTCCAACCTCAAGCTCGTCCAAGTATGCGACTGCTATATAATGTTGGTTCTCCAAATCTAGTGAACCCAATACCTCAACCTCTTGTTCAACTCCCTCATCGTCCACTAACGTGAGAACTTCACCGTTTTCAATCTCCATATTAACCCTCCCTAAATCATATTATTTCTGAAGTATTGTTCCACAAAGCATTAAAAAAATTCATTAATTATCAATCCTATATCTTAGTGCCGGAGAAGCAGCCGATTAGCATTAGAGTCATGATCCACATTTTGATATCCCACTTCTATATGTATATATATGCGCGCGAGGCCACTCAAAAAAAAAAAAAAAAAACCGCTATGGCCAATGGCCATAACGGACTTTCCTATTTCGCAAAACTATGATGGCCGATCGTCGTAATGACGTCCAGGCTGGACCAAAACGATCCTTTGGAAACCTCGGGATTGAAGAAGTAAACAGCGTTCCCGACGTTATTTTTTCCATTTAAGGCATCCTTAGCCGCGCGCAGAACGCTTGCGTTAGGTTTGCTTTTGTCAAGAGTACCATTATGGGCCGGAGGAAACTGCTTCCCTGAATAAATTACGTCGCGTACCGAATCCGGGAAGCTTGCACTTTTCACTCTATTCAATATTACGTTCGCTAAGCCAAGCTGCCCCTCATAGGATTCATATCCGGCTTCAACCATAGTAATTTTGGCGAGCAGCATGAGGTCCGATTGCGTGAACGGTTCTGCTGCTTTATCGTAAATCGTAGGTATAACGACCTTAAGCTTCGTTCCCGGTTTGATCACCGCTTTGCTGTCCAGTCCGTTTCGCTTCAATAGCTCAGTCTTGGTGCCGCCAAATTCCTTGCTGATGTGATCCAATCCGTACTCTTCCGTTATGACGGCTGGCTGTACCATTACTAGCTCGACAACATCTAGCTCCGTATTCAAATTCACGTTTGCATGCAGCAATTCCGCCAATTGGCGCATAGGAGCATACAGCCTGCCCTCTGTTAGTAAAGGTACCGTTTCAAGCTGGTAGCGTGCTTCATTGAAATAAACAACCGGCACTCCATTTCCCAGCACGATCGAATCGCCCAATACGGTATGTATCGTTACTTCTTCATTGACGTTATCCCAGCTTGACTTCGCGCCAAACATTTCAGCTATGCGAGCTACAGGCGCGTACAATCTTCCATCCTGCATAAAAAAAGGGTCTTTCATCTTTACGGTTTCGCCATTAAGCTTTATCTTCATATTATTAGCTTCCCCAGCGGATACGGTGGACATTGGTCCGATATAAAGCAGTAGCAATCCTAAAACCATTGCCATAATAAGCCTTCTAACTGGCTTGTTTTCTCTGATCATACGTACCTCCCAGCACTTGAAGTTGGTGTAATCTGCCAACGTTAAGCTTCTGGGCAAAATTATATCACAGCTTAATAGGTCTTTAGGATTAACATTTTCACAGAATTGAACGAGAATGACAAAATAGTGCGTGTTAGACTTTGTTACCTTGCACCACAGTAATGACTACATTTCCTCTTTTGTGCCCTTTCTCTACGTATCTGTGAGCTTCAGGAATTTGTTCCAGCGTATAGCGCCGATCAATAACTGACTTTAATTTTCCTGCTTCAATAAGCTCTTTGAGAAAATTTAAATCTCCAGTAAGCACCTTTGCTATTCCCTGCCCTTCAACGGACACAAATTTCCCGTTCGCAGTCAGTGCTTTCTTGCAAGCTGATTTCGAAATTTTCCCAACTGCATCAAAGATGAGATCATAATGCTCTCCATTTTGCGTAAAATCCTCTTTCGTGTAATCGATTGCCTTATCGGCTCCCAGCGATTTCACCAGCTCAAAATTTGCGGAACTGCATACCCCGGTAACCTCTGCCCCATAATACTTGGCAAGCTGTACCGCGGAAGTTCCTACCGCTCCAGAAGCTCCATAGATAAGAACCTTTTGTCCGTTTTGGATATGAGCTTTTCTAAAAAAGTGCAAGGCTGTCGTTCCGCCAAAAGGAACGGCAGCTGCTTCCTCATAGGTCACATTAGCCGGTTTTATGGCCATAAATCCGGTTTCAGGCTGACAGGTGTACTCGGCATAACAACCAAAATTCATTTCTGTTATTGCAAAAACCTGATCACCCTTTTTAAATCGTTTTACATTTTTGCCTACTGCTTCGATTTCTCCGGATAACTCTACCCCAAGTATAGGCTTTCTCGGTTTTCTGATTCCTAAAAATAATCGCATGGGGATCCAGAACAAGAGAGGGCTGTTGAAACCACGAACTCTACAGTCACCTGATGTTACTGTCGTCGCATGAACTTTTACCAGTACCTCATTGTCTTTGGGAGCAGCTTTTTCTACCTCTTTGAGTTGAAGAACATCCGGTGATCCATACTTTGTGCATACAATCGCTTTCATGCGCTTCCTCCATACCTCAATTTGGCATTAGTATAACGCATCACGGGTTTGACATCTAGATCCTAAAGTGTTGTTTTGAGCATACTTTAGGCAATTGTAACGCTGCTTCAAAAAAAAAACCGTTTACCCCGTAATGGAATGGGTAAACGATTGATTGGCTATTTAATGTTTAAGCAAGACTTGCCGTTGGCCTTACAATGATTTCATTCACATCCACATCGGCTGGCTGCTCAATAGCGTATAACATTGCGCGAGCAATAGCTGACGCTGGAATTGAAATTCGCCTAAACTCCTTCATGACCTGCCTTGCTTCATCATTTGTGATACTCTCTGCAAGCTCAGATTCCGTAACACCCGGTGATACTAGCGTCACGCGAATATCACCTCCCACCTCTTGGCGCAAGCCTTCAGAGATGGCGCGTACAGCATACTTCGTAGCACAGTACACTGCTGCAGTTGGAGATACTGAATATGCGCCAATAGAACCCATGTTAATAAACTGACCAAACCCTTGTTTCTTCATAATTGGAAGGCCAGCAGCAATGCCATGTAGAACGCCTCGAATATTTACATCGATCATGCGATCCCATTCTTCAACGTTGAGAGCATCCAAGGGCGAAAGAGGCATAATGCCGGCATTATTAATCACGACATCGAGACGTCCGAAACGGCTTTGCGCAAAGTCAATAAATGACTCCATTTGTTCATGCTTGGTCACATCCAAGGTTTTATATTCAACTGAACCTCCTTCTGAGCGAAGCGAGGATGCAAGGGCCTCCAATTTTTCTGTTCGTCTTGCGCCAATGACGAGATGAGCACCATTTTGAGCGAGCAGACGCGCAGCAGCCTCACCAATACCGCTGCTTCCTCCTGTAATGACTACAACTTTACCTTTAATGTTAGACATTATATTCTCTCCTTTGATTATCTTATTATTTCCAACTTTACTTGACTGTTTCTGCAACCATTAGGATAATAAATTGGAATGAATGGTCTGAATGGCTTACATTCGTTTCTCTCGAAACAGGATCATACCAGCATGGTAGAGAACCCCTTCTCGGAAATCTCCCTCGCATAGATTTTTTCTTTTATTTGAGTCACATTCATTATGTAACAATTAGAATTTCAGGAGATAGCATAATTGCACATAATTATTGCCTAATCCTCCAAATAGCCATAAAATGAAGCAATCAGAGGTCAGAAATGGAGGAGTTATGATGACAAGTGAAATGAGGCAGGAAGAAGAGGTGATGAAGCAGCAAAAGGAATTGGCACTGCTCATAGACCGTTTTACTAAAAATGACGGCACTTACTCGACAGCCATTCCTTCCATGCATTTCATTCGAGTGTCCAAACAATCAGAACCTATACATTCGATCCATAAACCAGCATTGTGTATTGTAGCGAATGGATCGAAGCTGGTTATGCTGGCTGAGGAATGCTATCAATATGATCCAGCTTCTTACCTTGTCGTCTCCGTTGATTTGCCTATTTCCGGACAAGTCATTCAAGCGACTTCAGATTCCCCTTACTTGTGTCTCCGGCTTGATTTTGAACCGGATCAAATTTTTGACATCATCAGAGAGTCCAATCAAGCATGGGACAAAAAAGGCGACTCCGGTCGCGGATTGTTTATAAGTAAAACAAAGCTCTCGCTTCTTGAGGCCGTATTGAGGCTCGTTCGCCTATTGGAAACGCCGCAGGATATTCCCGTACTTGCACCTTTGGTCATACGTGAAATTTTTTACCGGATCCTAAAAGATGAACATGGCGATTCCGTCAAACAGTTCGCCCAAATGGGCAGCCGTGCACAACGTATCGCGAAAGTCATTGATCTAATCAAGTATGATTTCGTCAAGCCGCTGCGTATCGACCAATTAGCAATGGCAGTAAACATGAGTCCTTCATCCCTACATCATCATTTCAAGGACATTACGGCCATGAGCCCTTTGCAGTATCAAAAACAGATCCGATTGCAGGAAGCTCGCCGTCTACTGCTTTCTGAGACTATGGACGCTGCCGATGCTGGATTCCAAGTTGGCTATGAAAGTCCATCTCATTTTAGCCGCGAATATGCTCGAATGTTCGGCCTTCCCCCTATGAGCGATATCAAACGTCTCCGCGACTCCTTAACTTAACTACTTCTATTTGACTAATTGTTGATTTGAATTGTACGATATTTAAATAAGTAATGTTGAGGTCGTGAAGAACACGCCGCTTCCATGCAATGGACTTCCTAATCATGTAATAGGGGGGGATTGTATAGGGGCGGCTTTTTCTTTTCTTTTCTCATTTAAAAATTCAAGAGGAAAATCCCAATGTCGCGGTTTGAGCAGCAATATGAGGAATGGATACAGGAAAATCTTTGCCATGAAAAAAATCCTAGAAGACTTGAACTCCTTCATAAAGGACTGGGGCACGGAACGGTCGAGTTTCTACGGTCTGTTTGGTTTCCTGCTGTCGGAAATTTTAACTGCTTGTATCCAGAGTGGGAAGTACGTGATTTCAGCAATGGCTATCGTTATTTGGATCTTGCCTACATGCCTGGCGGCGCCAAAGGCGGAATAGAAATTCAGGGTTACGGGCCTCATGCGCGAGATCTTGATGTGAGAAGATTTAAGGATTTATGTCGACGTCATTGCCTGTTGTCATTAGATGGGTGGACATTTATCCCAATTGCTTATCTGTCTATCGTCGATGAACCAACACAATGCCAGCAGCTAATCCTGTCTTTTATCGGAAAGTTTGTCGCTTCGGACGTCCCATCAACACTGTCTTGGCTTGAGGCCGAAACCGTTCGGTTTGCGCGTCGGCTTTTGCGGCCCATCACTCCACTAGAACTCACCAATCATCTAAGAATAAGTGATCGACATACAAGACGTATATTGCATGAGCTAGTAAAATTACAAATACTAGACATAGCTAGCGGCCAGGAACGGGCTCGCACTTTTAAGCTACGGTTGTAATTCCAAAATGGTTAATAAGCACAAACGTTACCCATCTTTTCGCGGACACAGAATCCGTTGATAGTAAATTCAAATTGGAAAATAAACTCAAAGCGTTATCCATCAGAATTTTCCGGACACAGAATCCGTTATTTGCTCAGTTCTGCTGTTTTTCTACATACTTTCGGACTCAGAATCCGTTATTCACTCAAAATAACGTAAGTTGGTCCCGATTAAACGGACGGATCTCCTGTCCGCTAAATTCACTTATTTAGACACAAAAAGCAGAGTAAAATAACCCGTTTCGAAGACCTATGCTTCCCATTCCAATTCATCCTATTTTACTCGCCTCATAAAGTGTTAGAATAGAGTAATCAGTTAGGTTAAATCACATAATGAATTAGGAGCATATCAATTGCGGAAACATCCAATCTACTTATTGCGTATTACAGGTCTTTTTGATGGTATTTCATTATTAGTACTGCTTGGCATAGCCATGCCCTTGAAATATATTTGGGGGATAGAAAAGGCAGTAACGATTGTAGGAAGCATACACGGCGGGATTTTCAGTTTATATGCACTAGCTATCCTTTATGCTGCCATTCGCGTACAGTGGAATCTTCTCTGGTCGGCAGCAGCACTAACCGCAGCTTTTATACCGTTTGGCAACTTTTTGCTGGATTGGAAGCTGAAGAAGGCACAAGCCAACTATCGTGTAAAGCCTTTCAACTATGCCCTGCTCGTGTACAGCATCGTGTTCTTTTCTTTTTTTGATTTATTCTCACAGCTGCCGGTCATGAGTACTTTTGCAACGTCCATTGGCGCCAGCTCGTTTCTCGTAGGCTTTGTCATTGGGCTGTATTCGCTATCCAATACGATTGGCAATATTATATCTGGCATTATGACTGATAAGGTCGGGCCTTTCAAAATACTTATGGTCGGATTGCTGCTATCAAGCAGTGCTCTGCTGCTTTATCATTTCGTCGAGCAGCCCTTATTTTTGATAATCGTTCGAATCATTCATGGATTTGTCGCAGGTTTAATTGTCCCAGCTGCTTTTACCTTCTCTGCGAATACGACGATAAATGATCAGCAAGGAAAAAAAGTCGCCTTCACCGGCACATTTGTGGGACTAGCCGCTATTATTGGCCCAGCTTTCAGCGGTATCATGGCTAGCAAAACCTCCGTGCCATTCGTTTTTACATGCGTAGCTATAATGGGGTTTTTACTAGCCATCCTGTCTGCCATTTTTCTAAGCAAGTACAAATTATCGAAGAAAGAGAAGGACGCTGCTGTCGTTCAATCATCAAGGTCGATCTTCAATGCGGGTGTGTTAAAAGCTTACGGCGGCGCTTTTTTCTTAATGTTCTCACAAGGCGTCATCGCTTATTTGTTACCTTTGCATGTTCAAACGCTTGGATATGATTCGAGATTAAGCGGCACCTTAATGAGCACCTTCGGGATCATTGCCGTTCTCATATTTGTACTGCCTACTAATCGGATATTCGATCGTGTCGCCTCAACAAGAACGATGGCGATTGGAATTGGTTTAATGGGATCAAGCCAGTTGCTGATTAGCCAATCAACGACAACATTAGCGCTTTACTTCGTTTTAGGACTATATGGGGTGGGATTTGCCTTCTTGTTCCCATCTATTAATACGATGCTCATAAAAGCTACGCCAGCGGAGCTGCGGGGTAAAGCCTATGGTTACTTCTACGCCTTCTTCTCTCTAGGTGTTGTTGCCGGATCTTCCGTGTTAGGCTGGCTGCCCTTCAACATAAACGAAGGGTTTATATTCACAGGAATTATCCTGCTGCTGTTTGCTGCTTTCGTAGCTCTCAACAAGCAAAGAGAGCAAGCTTTGAATCCGTAGTGGTGCGAACAAGCTGCTCTGGGAATTAATCTAGGAATGCTTTCCTGTCGTTTAAACAAAACAGCCACGTCCTATGGACGTGGCTGTTTTATGTCGCTTTTTAAGGTGGCTTGAAAATTATTCCATACCATGTTCATTTCGAATGTCGTACAAGCCTTGAATCAGCAGCTCCCCAGGATCCCGGTTCAACTGCAAATAGGTTAACAATAAATGCAAAGGAATCGCGCATACGTTATTTCCATCAGTAATCGTTGGAAATCCGGCTTCAAAGACCGGACCGTGTTGTTCATTCCAAGCTAGACCCGCATGGACCTGCTCCGGAGCAAACTCTTCATTTACTGCTTTTATACATTGCGGTACGAGTATTTTGTCTATAATCGCTTTTGCCTCGTCTTCGCTTGAAGCCGGTTTTGGGAGAGCTTTCCCACCCTGAATCTCCATAAGATCAACGAAGAAAGAAGACATCCACAGTGCAGGATCATTGCCCGATTGGAATCTGGCGATCAACTCGCGCAGAAAAAAACCGCAGGAATATACACTATCCATTTCATCCTTCACATGAAATACAAAAACAGGGCCGTACCCTTCGAAATTCAACACTTGTCCTTCAACATCGTTAAAATGCATTTTTAAAGCTACGAGACCGTTATGGTGAACAGCTTTTATAAGCTCAGCCCATTGCTCCTCAGACATAGCGGCTTCTCTGCTGTTTGTTTCCTCATTTGTTGTCTCATTGTTCATTTTCATAGTCCCCCTGTCTCTTAACATACCACCATTTAGTTAAGCAGGCTATTTTACGTGCTTATCGCACCGCAAGCTTTCTGCAAATCTATTGTGGATTACTAGAATAGTTTACATCTATTATAGGCATGTGTCTGTCAGAGTAGCAATCACCATACTGTAGCAAATCGTTTTCGATTTCTCAGTACCCTACAATGACCTAGCAAGACGAAAGCCGAGATCATCAATTCGAAACGTTGGGTGACTTCGGCGACGGCACGTCGCTCCGCAGCCCCTAGCCTCTTCCGCCCAGCTTCCACCGCGAAAAACTCTATAGGAGCCGTATACGTTAACATCGTATAGATCCCAGCACCATTCCCAAACATTTCCCAACATATCATAAAGCCCCCATGCATTCGGCAGCTTTTTTCCAACCTCATGGATTAAGCCCTCTGCGTTTTCATTATACCAAGCTATTTCATCAAGCTCGCCATACCGATAGCCAGCCGTTCCAGCTTTACATGCGTACTGCCACTCCGCTTCTGTAGGAAGACGATAGCCATCCGCTTCCCAATTACAGATGACATTCTCGCCATCCTTCTCTATCGAGTAGCATTCCTTAAGTCCCGACTGCTGAGATAGCAAATTACAAAATGTGATCGCATCAATCCATGAGACATCCACAACCGGGGTCTGAGATTCGTCATGAGGTCCAACTGTCTTTTGCAAAATCGAGTCGTATAATTCTTTCGTGACAGGAACCGGAGCAAGCAAAAAAGAGTTCAACTCTACCGTCCATGCAGTCTTTATTCGATCGTCCCTTAATTCAATTTGTCCTGCAGCCATTTTCACCATTGGATACTCAGCATGACTATGCTGTACATTTGACACCTATCTCCCTCCCGTTCCAGCTTCTACTTCAACATGCTTAGCTTTTTAATGGCTTGTTGTTCGGACGGCAAGAAAAAGAAATCGTTCCCGCTATTACATTCATAGATGAAATCTTGAAAGCTTTGGCTTGGATATGCAGAAAAATCCCCAACAAAAGCAACCTTCACACGGTAAGTAATGAACTTCTGAAGGATTTCGCCTGCAAGCCGTGTTTTCAAATCAAAAAAGCTTTCGCTTAGCAGGGACTTGTTTATCACGATACGATCACAGCCTGCTTCATAATGTACGGTTGCCATAAGATCCAAGGCTGACTGCACATCCTCAATCAATATCTCGCTGCCGCTCACCACAGCAATACTTCCCCCACCCACTTCTACCTTCGTTATATTCATAATCATCCTCCGTATACTCATCCTCTATCGGTAAACCTTTCCACATAATCCTCACCAATGTATCGGTTATCCTCGCCATTTATTGGCGGAATGTTCGCTACTCGAAAGAAGCTCCTGCGTCTTCCTCGCAATCTTGCTTAATTCCAAACCATTCATCATAGGCATTTTTACATCCGTAATGAGAATATCTATCGATTTCCTATTTAGAATGCCTTCGGTCATTAGACCGTTCTCTGCTTCCAGTACTTTGAAAGGAAATTTGTATTGTGCGATTAAATTTTTTATGCCTTCCCGTTCGATCTGTTCATCGTCAACAATAAGAACATTAAACATGTTTACATCTCCTCTGTTGAAATGATTTCTAAAGTGCAGTTCATTATAGCACAACTTTAGAAAGGGCTTTCAATAGTAAAAAAGCGACATGCAACTAGCTAAACTTCTCACATTTCTGCAAATGACATTAATAAAAAAAAACCCTTGATTATCCAGGGTTTTGGCAGCTAGCATCGGTGGAGCTTCGGGGGATCGGACCACTGACCTCACTTCATCTTAAATCCTTTGGTGATCAGCCATATTGGAAAAACAATTTCAAATATCGCCCCTGGAATAAACAGAATGAATCCGAAGTCCAACCCAATAATCGATATACAACTGCTTGCAAACAACGCTATATAACCGATAATGCCCAAAAAAGACAATGCTCGCGGAACCAGCTTCGTTCGATACATCAAATAACAGAACATCACGCTTCCCAAGCTAAGCACTAGCATCGCCAGCTCAAAAGCCATTTCTTGTCCTCTCACAGCTAAATTTCCTATAGTAAGAAAATAAGAGTCACCTACGGCGCCTTCAGCGATATATTGTTCACTACATGCAAGGAGTATTAGCGGGCAGATGAGACTAACGATGAGCAGCGTGGACTCTATGATCCTCGAGCCAAAGTATCCAAGAGCAATAGATTCGTTATGCTGCTTCAAAATTGGAAACATTAGTATGGCTATGCCAACCACTGCAGCGGAGTTGATTAACTCTAGAAACAATCCAATAATCACTTTTAATCTGTCTGGATAGAGTTCAGAGAGGAATGTCGGTTGGTTTAAAACAGTGCCTATAAGCATGCTTCCAACCATGAACGCAGCTGTTGCTAATAGAAATAATACGCCTACTACCCTTGCAGTACCTTTGTTAGATTTCATGTCCTTCCCCTTTTCGAATGCATAATTTACATGCAGTATATCCACAACGGAGAAAGACGTATAGACACTTAAGTGTTCTCGTGCGTATACACACTTCGATTGCAACTTGATCAACGCCACAATTCCGCAACAACTTGCCTATTGTGCATCTTTGCCCATTGGGCAATAATATTAATATGGATTTATTTTAGAAGAAACCTTCCAGTCTATCTGAAATGAGGTGAACGTTTAGGCGTTATATGATGAACAAACAAAGCCTGCGCCATATCAAAAGGGAAGCAACCGCGAATGCGCTTGCCGATGCAGCGTTCTCTCTTGCTCTGGAAAGGGGAATGGACGGCTTCGTCGTCGAAGATGTCGTGCAGCGCGCCGGTTACTCAAGAAGAACGTTCGCGAACCACTACTCCTGCAAGGAAGAAGCGGTTGCGGCTGCGGCTATTATTTTTAAAGGCGCCGATGAAGTTGAGAATTGGATCGCAAGCATAAACGAGGACATTTCTCCGACCGACATCCTGTATCAATTGATGAAGATGCAGCTGACAGCAGAACATATCTATAAATTGCGACAGCTTGTATCGCTCTCGAAGCAGTTTCCGTCACTTGAGCCACACCTCCTTAGCGGAATGCATCGTTTGCAAATATCCGCCCAGGAGACATTGAGCGAGTTATCACATGGACTTTATCCCGAGGGGTATACTCACCTTCTCACCGGCGCTGTTTATGGAGCCGTGCTGCCAGTATTGGACGGCAGCTTGAACGTACTGCTTCCAGGTCAATCAGCAAACGAAAGCCCAGATGCCATAACGTTCGATCATTATTTAGACACCATGTTCGGTTACTTGCGAAACGGATTCTAGTTCCTTGCCTCACGTTATTTCTATTTGCAAAGGAGAAACATTAACGTATGTCAACATTTCTGTACAAATTGGGCAAATCGGCCTATACCAGACCATGGTATTTCATTATAAGTTGGATCGCGATTCTCGGAGTCGTGCTCGCCATACTTGGGGTCAATGGAATACATGTCACTTCCGATATGAAAATTGAGGGCACGGAATCGCAGAAGGTGTTAGACCAGTTGTCTGAAGAACTGCCGGAGGCTTCGGGCGGACAAGCCAGCATCGTATTTACGGTACCAAAGGGCGAACGTCTGGATTCACCTGAGCGTTTGATCTCCATAAGCGATGCCGTTAATGATGTATACAGTCTTGACTATGTCATTAACCCCGCCGAATTGGCTGCGAAAGCCGGCGCTTCGATGTCTGGCAACACTCAAGGGAATGAAGCTGCACAAGGTAGTGCATCTGAACAAGGGAACGGATCACCCCAAGCATCCACAGGCGAAATACCCCCATACGGCCCTCTGATGGTGAACGGTGTTCCGGTACCTGGCGTAATGCTTGCATCTGACGGCAGCGTCGCCCTGTTCCAATTCCAATTCACCGTTCAGCAAATGTCGCTGCCCGAATCGGTCCCCGATTCCGTAATCGATGCTGTCATGGCCGTGGAGCAGACGGGTATTACCGCATTACCTAGCGACTCGCTATCGACCAAGCCTTCAATTGGTTCGACTGAAGCAATCGGTATTGCCGTCGCCGCCGTAGTTCTTTTCATGACGCTCGGTTCGGTAGTTGCAGCAGGCTTGCCGCTTCTGACCGCTCTAATGGGAGTTGGCATAAGCGTAGGAGGGGCTTTTGCCTTCTCGAAAGTGTTCCATATGACCGATCTCACGCCTGTTCTGGCGCTTATGGTCGGGCTGGCCGTCGGTATCGACTACTCCCTGTTCATCGTGAACCGTCAGCGCCGTATGATTCTCGATCAGGGACTAACCGCTAAGGAAGCCGCGAGCAGAGCGGTCGGCACCGCCGGGAGCGCCGTATTTTTCGCAGGCTTGACCGTTATCATTGCTTTGTGCGGCATGCTTGTAATTGGGATTGGCTTTTTGTCCGCGATGGCGCTTGTTGCTGCTTTGGCCGTCCTCGTCAACGTTCTGGTTGCCCTAACCCTGCTGCCGGCTCTGCTCGGTCTGCTAGGTGAACGCATCTGCTCGGCAAAAGCGCGCACGAAGAGCAGTCTCCAAACGAATAAAAATTCTCAAGGATTCGCACACCGCTGGGTAACTGGCGTATCGAAGGGCCGTTGGCTTATTATTGTTGGCGTTATTGTTATACTTGGCGCAGCGGCGCTCCCGGTCGCAAAGATGGAAATGGGCATTCCTTCGGGTGCCACGGCGAACTTGGACACCGCATCAAGACAGAGCTACGACGCCATTTCAAACGGTTTCGGCGAGGGCTTCAATGGCCCGCTGCTTCTGGTCGCCAAAGCTAAAGGCGCTTCAGACAAAATGACACCTGAAACGCTAAATCAACTTATTCAGGATCTCGGACAGCATAAGAACGTTTCACTCGTGACACCTATGGGCGTAAACAAAACCGGGGATATGGCGATTATTAGCCTCATCCCGAAAACAGGGCCGACGGACACCGAAACCAAAAACCTGGTGCATGAGATTCGTGCCTCCGATTCGGGCATGGCGACGACGTCTGATGTCACGATTGGCGTTACTGGTTTCACCGCGATCAACATCGATATGTCGTCGAAGCTGGCAGAGGTATTCCCGCTCTACGTCGGCATTATAGTCATCCTCTCGCTAATTATTTTGCTGCTCGTATTTAGATCAATCATCGTTCCGCTCAAAGCTACGGTCGGCTTTCTTCTCAGCGTGCTCGCTACGTTCGGGATTACTACGGCCGTGTTCCAATGGGGATGGCTTCACTCCCTCTTCGGCTTTGATACCGGCGGTCCGTTGCTCAGCTTTATGCCGATTATGGTTACCGGCATTCTTTACGGGCTGGCGATGGATTATCAGGTCTTCCTTGTCAGCTCCATGCGCGAGGCTTACGTCCATGGTCATCGTGGAAAGGAGAGCGTCGTTCACGGATACAATCAAGCCAGCCGCGTTGTTGTAGCTGCAGCCGTGATTATGGTTTCCGTCTTCGCCGGCTTTATTTTCGCTCATGATATTATGATCAAACAGATCGGTTTTGCGCTGGCGATCGGTATCCTAATTGACGCCTTCATCGTCCGCATGGCGCTCGTCCCAGCAGTTATGGCGGTCTTCGGGGATAAAGCTTGGTGGCTGCCGAAATGGTTGGACCGCATGCTGCCGAACCTGGATGTCGAAGGCGATAAGCTCCTTGCAGAGCTGAAGGAGAAGGAAGGCTCTGCCGACATCATCGTTAAACCACGTAAGGCATACTAATTTCATTTCACGCAAACTTGTTTAGTCGTAGAAAAAGAAGGCCAACCAGATCATGTGGTTGGCCTTCTTTTCATATATGATCCCGAAATGGGCAACATGTCAGCTAATGGCTTTACGAATGTCATAATCGGTTAGATCGATATCTAATTCCATTCCTAGTGCTAACTTGGCCATCTGGACTCCGATATAAGGTCCCATCGTCAACCCGGAGGCACCAAGTCCGTTTACTGCAAGAAGTCCTTTCCAATCTGGAATGGCGCCTATGACTGGAAGAAAATCGGCTGTATAAGGGCGAAAGCCCACCCTTACTTCCTGGAACGTGCTATCTGCCAGACCAGGTGCAAATGTAAGACATTTGCTTAAAATTTCGTGCATTCCACCAGGTGTGATCCTCGTATCGTAGCCTTCGATATTATTTTCATGAGTCGCCCCTATCACGATTTTCTGCTGTTCAAAGGCGATCAGATATTGATCGGAAGGCGGCATAACGACCGGCCAGCTGCCCGTATTTTGTTTGGTGTCTGCAACCTGCAAGTGCATAATTTGTGCTTTTTGATAGCTTACTTGAAAATCAATGCCTAAAGGCTGCAGCAACGGCCCAGCCCAAGCTCCTGCACAAACGATAACGATGTCAGCCGAGTAACGATTTGCCCCAACCGCAACACCCGTTACACGGTTGGATTGAAATTCAAGCTTGGCATCTCCATATATAAGCTCAGCCCCGTTTCTTTGTGCAGATCGAAGCAAAGCATCACGCAGCGCCCGGCCATCGACACGGGCTGCCCCGCTAATATGAATGGAAGAATATCCTTCCACGATCAGAGGGAAGAGCTCACGGGTTCTATGTTCATCAAGCCGGGTAATCTCACCGATTTCACTCGCGTCTTCTTTACGCTTGTAAGCTCGCTCTTCCATTTTGCCGATCTTCTCCGGATCCGTATGTATGCTGAGAGCCCCGACCTTGGCATAGCCGGTTTCGCTTTCCCCTTCGCTCTCAAGCTCTTCTATTAGCATAGGGTAATAACGCGCTCCGGCTTTCGCAAGCCGATACCAAGCCTTATTGCGCCGCTGCGACAGCCAGGGACAAATAATGCCGGCAGCTGCATATGTAGCCTGGCCTTCATCTTTCCGATCGATGATGAGGACATCTGCTCCCTGCTTAGCCAATTGGTACGCCGTTGATGCTCCAGCAATTCCCGCTCCAATGACAATTGCCTTCATGATGATTTCACTCCTTTCTATAATCGCTCTTCTCATTATAACGAGATCCCTAAACATAATGGATAAAGGCGAAATTGCACCTCAACTCTAATAAATTTAAAAAATAGTCGGAACCATTCCCCCATCCATACGGATCGGAGAACCTCTAAATGCGGTTGCATAAGGACTACATACAAATGTAGTGAGTCTACCTATTTCAATAGGCTTGATAAATCGCTGTAATTCAGATTGAGGCAGGTTTGTAGTCATAAATTTTTTCTCTTTTTCTGAAAAAGTCATATTTTCATTAGGGTACATACCCTCAATGATTTGATGCACATTTTCAGAGAGTGTTGGCCCTGGCAGGATCGTATTGACTGTAACTTCTGTTCCTATTGTTAATTTAGATAAGCTTTTTGACAATGATAACAGCATTGATTTAGTCATACCATACTGAGGCATTTGTCCTGAAGGCATAATGGCTTCCTCACTTGCAATAAAAATAATGCGGCCAAAATCATTTTTCAACATTTTAGGCAAATAAAATTTACATAATCCATTCGCAGCAAGAACATTAGTCCGGAAATATTTTTCCCATACCTCATCGTCAACGTCCTCATATCGCATAATTTCATATATCCCCATATTGTTAACTAAAATATCAATTTGGGGGAATTTCTCAAATAAAGCTTCTCTTTGCCCAATATCCACAATATCGGCTGTAGCATTTTGAGGAGAGGTAGCCGGGAAATTTAACTTTATTTCATTTACAGTTCGTTCTACTTCTTCATCATTTCGTCCATTAATTAATACATGAACACCTTCTTTGGCAAGTTCTATGGCAATTGCTTTTCCAATACCTTTCGTTGATCCTGTAACTAAAGCGGTTTTATTATTTAATCCCATATCCACGTTACATTTCTCCTTTTAATCTAGCTGTTCTCCGGATAGCGATTATATTACCTTGTCAGGATCGTTCAGTAACTAGCATATTGCGCCAAAGTTCTTGTAGAACACGCCAAATGATAGAACTCAGTAAATACGAGCTCTCTGTAGAATTGGTTAGGCTCACTATTAATGAATAGTCGGCATTCCTTGCCGTCCTTCAGATATCGCGCTTGCACCTAAATGTTCAGAACGCCAATTTGAAGGCGTATCACCTTCCCAAAGGCGGAAGGCACGGTAGAACGAGTTCTGGTCTTCATATCCAATCAAGAAAGCCACTTCTTTAATTTCTAGCGAAGGGTCTGCCAAGTACTCTATTGCCTGCTCGTGTTTAGCTTGCGTCAACAGCTGCTTGAAGCTTGTGTTTTCGTCAGTAAGCCGGCGCTGCAAGGTTCGATCGCTCATACGAAGCTCCTTTGCGACAGCCTGAATGTCGGGGCGCCCTCCTGTGAGGCTCCGTTTCATGATCCATTTGACCTTCTCGGAGATTGAGCGGCTATGCTTCTGTTCATCCAACGATCGGTCTAGAGCAGGAGTCAGGATCTCCAGCAATTCCTCGTTATACGATTCGAATGGGCGGTCCAGATCTCTTCGATGCAGCGTCAACCGGTTGCATTTTGCACCAATCTTGATACGGCAGCCGAAGTAAGCTTCAAGAGCCTGTACATCGCCCATTGCGTGCGCAAATTCGACGTACTGCGCCTTCAAAGGTTGACCCGTGCCCCGGCGTCCAAGCTCCAGAAGAAATGCAAGCGTGATACCTACCAGCAGCGGCGGACCGGGTTGCTCCGTATGCAGCCATTCCAGCTCGATTGTACAGTGCTCTCCCTCCTCGGTGATACGTAAGCTTTCGGGGGGACACAGTTGTTTGTAACGAGCCATTCGGTTTAAAGCATCACGGTAGTCACGAGCATGGTAAGTCGCTAACACGGTCGGTGGGTACTTCGCTGTTTCAAAGGCGGTCGCAAGCTTGATGATTGCTTTGGCAGTGTCACCAATGAGATCGGAATAAGCCTGCCAGATCGCAAAATATTGGGCGGTGGTGACTACCGGTTCAGTAATAATGGTGAGCGGCAGTTGTGCTTTGCGAGCTACGTCGCGGGCGGCAATCCCTAATTCATGTAATCCTGCCCAAAATCCTGGCGGGATTTTAATATGGTCAGAGGTATGAGACTTCATATATATGGGCCTCCTTTAGCAGCTTGCCTATTCATTAGCTTTGGTTGTAATTGGGTTTTCTGCCTTGTTGATGGGAGAGCTATTATAGTACCTTCCCAATATCGCTCTGTAACTAGCAGAAAGTGTCATTGGTGAGTTACGGCGAATTTTAAGTACACATAAGAATACTCTTAAGTCCGTTAAAGTGTCTATATTAACTAAAAAAAACAGCCACAATAGCCAGCTGCCTTTATGTCAATAATATAGATGAGAGTAGCCAAACACAAACTCTCGACCTAAATCACTGAAAGGAATTTACATTTGCATTAAAAAATTAAATTTGATAATATAACTGACGAACGTTCGTTAATACTGAGGTGATTATATTGAAAAGTAAAGAAATTAAAGACATAGCTGTTAAATTTTTCACTATACATGGGTATGAGGGAGCATCTTTGTCTCAAATTGCCGAGAATGTCGGTATGAAAAAACAATCACTCTATGCTCATTTCAAAGGAAAAGATGATCTATTTCTACAAGTTTTACAAGATGCCAAAGAGACAGAAATCTCATCGAAACTCAAATATTTGAGTAAAGTGGATACCCAAAATCCTAAAGCAGATTTATTTGGATATCTTCAATTGGTCATTGATTTGTTTCAACAGAGCGAGCAGCTAAAGTTTTGGTTGCGTATGTCTTTTTATCCACCTCAACATCTGGCAACAGCGATTAATGAGGAAGTAATGGATACGGAATTGAAGATTCAAACCGTACTAGAAAGCAAATTTCAAGCTTGGGTCGATGCCAAAGTCATCATGTCAGATGCAGCATCTATCCCTACTCTTGCTTTCTTAGGTGTAGTTGATTCAATCATGTTAGAGCTTGCATATGGGAATAATGAAAAACGTTTAAATGATAAATTAAATGCCTCTTGGACTGTATTTTGGAGAGGTATTTCACAGTTATGATTTTGCAGAGAGAGGTATCGCTTCATGAAGAAACCATTGAAAGAACAAAAAACAGTCTTGCTCATTCTATTAAGTAATATATTCATTGTTTTTCTAGGAGTCGGACTAATCGTCCCTGTTATGCCATCCTTTATGAATATTATGCATTTATCAGGCCAAACGATGGGCTATCTAATGGCGGCCTTTGCATTCGCACAATTACTCACCTCTCCCTTCACTGGACGATGGATTGACACTTATGGCAGAAAAAAAATGATCGTTATCGGCTTATTCCTCTTCAGTGTATCCGAGTTGATCTTTGGTTTAGGTACACATGTATCCGTTCTTTATGTATCCAGAATTTTAGGAGGCATTAGCGGTGCATTTATTATGCCAGCTGTAACAGCCTTTGTTGCTGATATTACCTCAGTAGAGGAAAGGCCCAAAGCAATGGGCTATGTTTCTGCCGCCATTAGTATCGGATTTATCATTGGCCCAGGTATCGGAGGTTTTATTGCTGAGATGGGTGTGCGTGCCCCGTTCTATTTTGCTGCTGGCTTCGCATTAATAACTTGTATTTCATCCCTATTTATTTTAAAAGAGCCGCTAACCAAACAGGAGCTTCTGGAAATCACTCAGCTAAAAAAAGATACGAGCTTTGCAAGTGACCTCAAACGATCACTTCATCCATTATACTTTATAGCCTTTATTATTGTGTTTGTACTGGCCTTTGGTTTATCAGCATATGAAACTGTATTTAGTCTGTATTCTGATCATAAATTTGGTTTCACTCCACGAGATATTGCTGCCATTATTACCATAAGTTCCATTTTCGGGGTTGTCGTTCAGATCTTTATGTTTGGTAAAATGGTAGATAAACTCGGAGAAAAGAAACTCATCCAGATATGCTTAATTGCAGGCGTTGTATTAGCGGTAGCATCCACGATGATCTCAAGCTTTTTAGCCATTTTGCTAATAACTAGCTTCATCTTTCTCGCATTTGACTTGCTGCGACCAGCATTAACGACCTATTTGTCAAAAACTGCCGAAAAAGAACAAGGATTTGTCGCAGGAATGAACTCGACCTATACAAGCTTGGGGAATATCGTCGGGCCCGCGTTAGGCGGTATATTATTTGATGTAAACATTAACTATCCGTATCTCTTTGCTGCTGTCATTATGTTTATTGGTCTTATCATTACAATGATGTGGAAAGAAAAACAATCAGCAAGCAGCTTGGCAAAATAATACGAAGAACATTCTCGATTCTGGAGAACCCCATAAATTCGTAGTAAAAGTAAAGGTAATGGTAATGGTACGGTTAACAACGCAAAGCAGCTCACTCACTAATAAGGAACGACCTGTATGAATAGGTTTCGAATGAACAGCATGTTCATTCGAAACGGGGAAACAAGGTGATGGAGGTCTAATCCACCTCCATTCTTCGCTATGCACACCGTAAACAAAAGAGAAAAAGGATGTCTTTGAAAAAGAAGTGGGTTTCTCTACAATCTGAAAACCTCTTTCTATAAAGTGATTTGAGTTTATGATTTGGTGGTGCCTAGGTGAATTACCCCCTGATCGCATGAGTCAGTTTCACTACCCAAAATCAGAGTCGGCACTACTTCACATTCAACCTCGAGTGCGAAAATCTGACATATTAATTGAATACGATCCCGTTTACTGAGTCGAATAGTTCACCACTAACTTTATAGATTGCCCATTATTAATCTAATTTTATTCGCTCTACTAGATGCGCCTCTTTTCCATCTGGAATAGGATAAAAGAAAGCTTGTAATTCATTCGGTAGCTTTTTAATATATTGACCGGTCATCATTCTGAGAATCCTTTTTTGTAAATTCGAAAGAAGATAAGAAAAGGCCAGCCCCTCTTTCATATTATAGATACTATAGTGAGAAGGTTCTCCATTACATTCACTGTAGCCCATTTCTTGACTCATGCCATTGATCCATAATTTTATAAAATACTTATTCCCCAGTGCAATATGATTGACACATGAGTGCAATCTATGAGAATTTATTTGATTAAAGTGTTGTTTTTCTAATAATGGCTTGAAGTCAAATTCATTTAGTTTTTGAATATATGAACTTATCTTTTTCCTGCTGTTAAACGAAAGACTCCATTGAACAATCCCCCGGTTCGATGTTAGTTTTCACTTCTAAAATACCAATAACATTTTCAGGAACAGCAATGATGAAATCTCCTTCAGAGAACAATAAGGGATATGACTGGTCGTAAATAATAGTATCGATTTGGGACGTTATAGCATCTTGATTTCGAATAAAACCAGTACCTACCGAAATGTTTTTGTGTAGAACACGTTTTAAATAATTTCTTATAATGATCTCCTTATATCGTCCTTCTTCTCCCCAATTCGCATCAACAATTAAGTGCCTAACTCTTTTTTCATAAGCCGATTGTTTAACCCCCTATAAACCAGCATTAACTACAATCGATCGCACGTTATAAGCCAGGTCACTTAACTCTCTTGTTTGGTTATCCAAAGCCTCACGAGTTTTTTCAATTCCTGTTTTGGGTATTTTCTTTTTACGTGTATCTTCATCATCCCAGTGTTCTCCTTCAAACCATCCAACTAAGTAAATCCCATATTCACATTTTCCTTCTTTCATATATCGGTGAGCAAGTTGTCGCCTCATCGAAGTCATAAGATCTTTATTCCAATTGGCCTTTACTTCAATAATAACTGTCAACACTTGTATTGATTTGCTTGTTCGATCGGTAACTACTGCGTTGACGTATATATCAGTTCGTTCTCCTGGTGTATCACCAAAACCATTTCGAATCTCGACTTCACGGTTAATAATGATCCCTCTACCAACGAGATCATCGTCTAGCTTTTGTTTAATAAAATCCGAAAATTCATTTTCCGTGCAAGGTCGATATTTTTTATTACCAAGATCATTCCAAAGCCAGCGAACTTCTGGAGTAATTCCACTAAGCCTTTTTTGTATTCTTAATAATGATTCCAATAATAATTCGACCAACTGATCACCGTTGTGTACTAACCTGTTGTACTGGCCGTTAACCAGTTCTAGTAATTGGCGTGGGGATATTGGCGACCAAAGGCGTTTACGTGTATTATCCTGTGCATCTAATAAAATCCACTTAAGCCATCTATGATGTGGAAACTCCCTAATTATCCGTTTTATTTGAAAACATGCTTCCTCTGTTCCTCTATTTGTAAGTTGCCGCAACAGCCCATCTCGAAATTCTGCCAGATTTTCGCGCGGACCAACCCAGTGAGCCATTACTTCATCATCATAATTAGGATCTTCTTCAAACGGAAATAGCTTTAATAGTTTAATATAAAGAGAAGCTTGAGTGATTTCGGATAGATTGTTAATTTTCATTTTTCCTTCCCAATCATCTGTGCTTTTAAGAAATACAGCTTTTACAAATTCCAAATAAGAAATGGATTTATGTGAGAGTGAAATAATATCATCCCAACCACTTGGAGAAAAGATACACAGTGCGCATCCAGCATTAATTGCATTCTCTCTATTTTCTTCTTTGAGAAAAAAATGTGGCATTAAAAAAGATTTTGCAAAAGTTAATGTTTCGCTTGAATTGTCATGTTTCAATAACGCATAGATTATTTGTTTAAATGCTTGATCTTTTAGTTTAATATCGTGAAGCTTTTCAATAATAGCTCTTACAAGATAAACATCCCAACAATATACCATTTTATCAATTACAAATGCATATGAATTTCTTTCGTTTTCTTTATCAATTAATATCAACAAATCAGAAATGACTTGTTCTTTAGCATAGTGATATGCAAGCCCTATTAACTCATTACGAATTTCATCTTCACCTTGTTCTGATGATGCCCATTGTTCAAGCAAAACAGGTGACCAGTTTTCCCATCTTTCTTTACTCAATGTTTCTAAAAAGGGATACTCATCTGAATAAATTAACCTTAGTGCCTTATAACCGGCCATTGCGGGCCTGTGATAAGTAGTGGTTCCCAGCCATTGTGATTTTAAAGAGCTTTTAACAGAAACGTAATTTTTAGCAGCAGAAAGTGTCCGCTCTTTTGTTAGTTCATCTATGAGATTCCAAGCAGGGTATACTTTCAAGTTTGGCTCAGTCTCGGCGTGCCTAGAATCATCATCTATGGAAAATTCAAAGACCAACCGCCACCAAGCATCCAAATTCCCTGACTCAAACTCATCTAGCCTTTTCTGAATTCTTTGCGTTAGCGGTGGAATTTCCCTTGTTTTCTTTTCATCACTGCAATGTAACCGTGCTTGCATTTCCGCATACTGTAACTTTAACTTCTCAGCTTGTTCGGATTCCAGAACAACACTCTGAAACCACGGCGTAAATTTCTCATCTAAATATCTATTATCTCTCATAGCCTTAAAAACAATCTCAACTTCTGAGGTATTTAAGCCGTTAAACGCTCCTGATATAATTTCAACCCATTTTTTCGCTTTTATTTCCGATTGTTCTAGTAATAGTTGTTCAACCAACCACGGGAAATCTGCTGCAGTTACAAATCGTAGATATGAATAAATAAAATTTTCATCATGTACTTCATCCAATAATCCATTTAGAAGCAGTCGTCTTTTATAATCATCACTCTGTATTTCTGTTATATAGGACAAATGATCATAACATTTCAGACGTAAAACGACATACCGAATAAACTTTGTCCGAACCTCTTCCTGATCAAGTTTCTGCCAAGCCTGATTCATCACGAGATGGACTAATTCCTTTATTGTATAGTCTAAATGCTGATGGTTAGCAAATTGAATAGCCCATTCCAAGGCATAGATAGTGTTTACCTCATTTAATCTTTCCTCCATATTCCGTAAAAAGATACGATATGCCCCTGTATAATTTCTTCGCTTGGGCAATGTGAGATACTGAAAAAGTTCCCTGTCTGTTAGAAGTTCCGGCCATAGTGCCGTTAATGCGGCTCCCTTCAACTGGTCATCGCTGTCTTCACCTGCCTCACCTCGAGCTAGTGGCAATAATTCGACCAGCCTTTCTTTACTGCATAGTCCAATAAGCGCATAACCAGCCTTCTCACGAATTGTACTGTCCTCGGTCACATCCAAAGTAATTAAAATTAGCTCATCTGTTAGCTGATGTAGTTTGCAAGCCTCAGCCATTTTAATCGCAACCCTGCGAACTAAAAATCCTTTTGTCCGATCTACTATATACGGTCGTACTTGCTGTTCCATATGTGCATGTTTGAGTTTATGAAATCGACTTTGCAATTCGTAGTTACTGTCAACAATTTGTTCTTGATCGAACTGAATTAATATTTCTGCGACCAACAATGTCTTGTTTTCTGTAGACAAACTCTCTACATCACTACGTAGAATTACTTCAGGCTCAATTTTTATTATTGTTTTAAACACTTCGGGCTTTAATGATGACAGCCAGGCTGAAACTTCATGTAACTGGGGTACCAATTTCTCTTCGGGATCACTTGGATGAAAAATAATACTTTTTATTTGAGCAAGAGACAAACCGCTTTCACATACAAACAAAGCAGCTAAAAATTCAGCGAATGTTTGGTGAGCCCAGCCCATTCTATTAGGTCCGCGGGAGGTAAAAAGTCCTGTCGATAGCGCTTCCTCAACATCAAGTCGCTGTATATTTAATATTTCTTCACTCTCTTGAGCACAGATCTGTTTTATTGTCATATCCTCGTCAGGGATATCTCCATAGTCAATCCCAGTCCATACTGCATATTTATTTGAGAATATAGTTAGGGCGGCAATGCGACTTGCTAGCTTAAGACGCTCACTGGCACCAAGTCTTTCCCCCTTCTGTGAACTATTTCTATGTAAATTTATTTCTTCACATAGCAATTCGCAGCCTTTTAGATATAATTCCTTTTGACTATCGGGGAAGACACCATATTTTCTAAACTGATTCAGTAACAGTTTCAACGTAATTGGTTTAATAGCAAATGGAACAACTTCCTTTTGTATAACATCAACAATAAATTTGTTTGCGTCTACGCCATTGACCAGTGCTGCATAATGAACATCTTTCTGTCTAAGCGGTGTCAACTCAAAGATCCCTACATTATCAGGTTCATATAAATCACACAACTCATATTCCAATGCTGAAGGCCATTCAGCAGTGCGACAAGCAATTCGCAAAAAAAGGCGATCTAAATTGCGATATTTTAACTCGTCAGCCAATATGGCAGCTGCATAATCGACTCTTAAAAGGCATTCATCCAAACTATCTAAAAATAAAGTGAGCTTCTTTACTCCTTTTTCCCACTGAAGAAAATTGGGATGTTCGAATATCGCTCGAACTATTCGATCCTCTGTTCCGCACGAACGCAAATCAACATGAATAAATAAATTATCCGAATTTAAAGATTTCAATATATTAGAAAAAGCTTCTGTTTTTCCAATTCCAGGTTCACCTAAAAAAACTAAACATTTAGTAGGTTCGATATCTTCATATGAAACAACATTGGGATTTAATATCCTCCCAAATTCCATTTCAGGATCTCTTAAAAACCCGTCCCCATCTAAGTGGAAAAATTCCGTCCTTGGGCACCAGTATCTTTTCCATTGATAATTTAAAGGCTTCATGTTCACTCACCTCGAGCTATTAGTTAAGATTACTGAGTGTACTTATTATACTATATTTTTACATTCTTTCGCCTACGATTGTGTTACTTAGAAACCATGTGTGACTTGAATTCTAAGCTATTTCTTTCGAGTAGATATGAAATAATCTAAAAATTTAACTGTTCAATAATCTCAAACCTTCAATCTGGGAAATCCTTACAACGCCCCAACCTATATATGCCCGCGAACTGAACCCGATATGTTTACCTGAGCTGATGGGAGAGTGTGATAAAGGGCTCTAACAACCTTAATGAAGGTTACGGTGCAACAATTCGTCTTTTGGGATGAAATTGCTCTAAAATAAGGGTAGCCAGCTAAATAAACCGTCTACGTAATCAGTTCCGCTCACGCTTCCCATGGATAGCTAGTGTTGATAGTTCCATGATTGTAACCAACGATGCTTCCGTTTGGGGGGATTCTTAAATATTGAGAGCCGGATTCGTTCCCCATAAGCCCGTACAGGAAGCAACCTTTTGAGTAAATATGGATTTGATAAAAATAATTGACATAAGATTTGTCTCAATGATATATTGTGTATGCACAACATACACAATTTAAAAGGAGGTTGGCTATATGCTTGCGTTAGAAATTAAAAATTTAAATAAAAAATATGAGCATTTTCATTTGAAAAACATATCATTTCAGCTGGAAAAGGGTTATATTATGGGATTTATCGGAGCCAACGGTGCGGGAAAAACAACCACAATAAAATCAATTTTAAATTTGATTCGTATGGATAGCGGCGAGATCCGTATTTTGGGCAAAGAGATGATCGAACACGAAGTCGAATTGAAGCAAGAAATTGGCTTTGCATTTGGAGGCATCGATTTCTATACTCGAAGCAAAATTAAGACGCTAACTAACGTAATCAAAAAGTTCTATCATCATTGGGATGATGAAGCCTACTTCAATTATTTGAAAAGATTTAATTTGAATGAAAACAAAAAAATAGCTGAATTATCAACCGGAATGAGAGTAAAATACAGCTTGGCCCTTGCCTTGTCACACGGTGCAAAGCTTCTTATTCTTGATGAGCCGACAAGCGGACTTGATCCGGTTGCAAGAGACAATCTGCTAGATATTTTTCAGGAACTGGTGGAAGATGGAGAAATCAGCATCCTGTTTTCGACTCATATCACAACCGACTTGGAAAAATGCGCAGATTATATTACTTTTATCGATAACGGACAAATTATCAACAGCTCTGAGAAAGAACAATTTATTGATACGTATCGCTTAGTGAATGGGAAAGAAGAGCAATTGTATTTAATAAAAGACCAGTTAATTGCCTACAAAATGAATTCATTTGGCTTTACAGGCTTGATCCATGCTAGAGACTTTGATCCATCTTTGGATATAAAGTCAACCGTGCCTAATCTTGAAGAGATCATGATCTATTTCTCGAAAAAGGAGAATATGTATGTTTAACTTACTGGTGAAAGAATTAAAGCTCGGCGTAAATCCTTTCTTTTATATCCTGCCCTTCTTGACAGGCGCCTTAATGCTAATCCCCGCATGGTTATATTTCCTTGTCATCCTTTACTTTTGTTTTCTCACGTTACCGAATATGTTTGCAGGGTATAAAACGCAGAATGATTTGATAT
Source organism: Paenibacillus sp. Y280 (assembly GCF_056786335.1). Lineage (NCBI taxonomy): Bacteria > Bacillati > Bacillota > Bacilli > Caryophanales > Paenibacillaceae > Paenibacillus > Paenibacillus sp. Y280. Next base: position 4,978 of record NZ_JBXCIW010000034.1, on the reverse strand, counting down.
TTACAAGCATGCTGCCAGTAACAAAAAAAGACATTGTAAAAGCAAAGATATCCGTTATTGTTATCCTGGAATTACTGCACATTGTTGTTGCAATGATATATGGCATGATTAGTATTCGCTTATACCCAAATCTGACCTACTACTTCTTCGAACCAACATTAGGTTTTTGGGGATTATGTTTCGTCATGGTTGCGATCTTCAATATGATCTTTATATCCATGTATTATAAGACAGCCTATAAATACGGCGCAGCAGCGATTGTTTCCATTACAGCAGCAATTCTGTTTGCTGTAGGCGCAGAATGGCTCGGAATACAAAATTCGTTCGTGTTTAAGCTTTTCAAAGGAACGGGTGCTGAACATTTGGCAACGCAATTATCCATCCTGGTCATGGGCATCGTGATATTTGCGATTTTTACGATTATCGCTTATCATATTGCCATCAAAAGGTTTGAGAAAGTGGAAATATAATGAACATTGCGATTTCGAATACCTCTGATAAACCCATTTATCAGCAGCTTTTTGAACAAATCAGCGCACAAATCCTCAAGGGCGAACTAGAAAATGGGTATAGTTTGCCACCCATACGACAAGCGGCCACGGAGCTTCGAGTTAGTATTATTACTGTAAAAAAAGCGTGGGAAGAACTCGAACGACTTGGTTTGATATACACCGTAACCGGCAAAGGATGTTTTATCGCCGAACTCTCGTCCGACGAGATGCTTCAAAAACGCAATGAAATGATCTTGAAGCAGATGGTTATTGACACTTCCTATTACAAATCGTTTGGCCTCACAATAGAAGAGGTTTTTGAGCTTTTGAAGGAAGCTTATTGAAAATGTAGATATGAACAGACAACCACGTCCAGAGGACGTGGTTGATTTGTTTTATTGGTGGAGCTTGGGGGGCACGTACTAACTTGCTTATCCCACATCCTTCTCTCTATTACTTTTTTAGTCTTCTCTCATATTCAGCTTCTACTGTATCAATATTAAATTCTCCCTCGGATGGCGAAATATTCTCAAAATATTCATCTACATCAAAAGTTATATCTACATTAAGGTGTTGAATCCGGACGTGTCTCATTACATAATGATTTGATTTTAATTCATTCAGTAATCCATAGAGCATATTAGCCTCATTTGCAATGTCTTTCTCCTCCACCTTACTTTGTGTAGTGACTATAATTGAATAAGATAACTTTGCCTGATTGTTGGAGCGCAGCTCGTTGTAACTCAGATACTGGTCTCTCATTGAAACATTACCTACGTGTACTGTCGGGATCGTACCAGCGTTTTGCCCATAAAATTGCTGTATAATGGGCAAAAGGTTCTTCTCAGCATCTTCATTTAAAATACTTAAGTAATATGAAGTGAAATATTGAAGTCCATCTAGATCTTTATCTGTCGATATTGAAAATATTGCTTCTTTATTTCTGTTTAAATATCCCTCAACTACAATGGGTCCTCCATATATTTTCACATAGTACATATCTGTCACCGTTATTTCATCATGTAGAACACTTTCCATCACTTCTTCTGCCTTTTTCATAAATACCTTTTCTTCTTCACTATAATTACTAGTAAATAACCGGGTTATCCCCACTATGATTACCACAATAATGACCGCCGAAAGAATAAAATAAGAACTTATTTTAAATGTTCTTTTCATACATTCAACCTCTCGAGTTTATTCATTACTCATTTATTTTTATGGCACACCGACAATTTTAAATTAGCTACTTTTCAATTGAATTTGTGATGATGACAAAGATTCACATAATCTTCGTCATCAATAAACGCTGGATTAACGAACACCTGTACAAGCTAGAAGTACCCCGCTGGATCCGTAAAAATAAGGGTTTTCCTACTTCTGTCATACAGATCATTCTGCTTAAATAACCATACGTTAAGTCTTTTACGCTCATTGAACATCCTTCTATCTATTACTTTTTTAGTCTTCTCTCATATTCAGCTTTAATCGTGTCAATATTAAGTTCATTCTCGGATTGCAAAATATTCTCAAAATATACACTCACATTTGGGTAATCTATCTGTACGTGTCGAACTAAATATTTATTTAATTTAAATTCATTCAATAATCCATAAAGTTTATTAGCCTCATTTACAATGTCTTTCTCCTCAACCTTTCTTTTAGTAGTAACTCTAATAAAATAAGATAACTCTGCCTGATTGCTGGAAAGCAGCTCGTTGTAACTCAGAAACGCTTCACTCATTGAAAGATTGCCTACGTATACCGTTGGGTTGGAACCAGCATTTTGCCCATAAAATTGCTGTATAATGGGCAAAAGGTTCTTCTTAGCATCTTTATTTAAAATACTAAAGTAATATGTCGTGATATTTTGAAGTCCATCTAGATCTTTATCTGTCGATTTTGAAAATATTGCTTCTTTATTTCTGTTTAAATATCCCTCAATTACAATGGGTCCTCCATATATTTTCACATAGTACATATCTGTCACCGTTATTTCTTCATGCAGAACATTTTCCATCACTTCTTCTGCTTTTTTCATAAATACCTTTTCTTCTTCACTATAATTACTAGTAAATAACCGGGTTATCCCCACTATGATTACCACAATAATGACCGCCGAAAGAATAAAATAAGAACTTATTTTAAATGTTCTTTTCATACATTCAACCTCTCGAGTTTATTCATTACTCATTTATTTTTCTGGCAAACCGACAATTTTAAGTTAGCTACTTTCCAAATGAGTATGTGAGGATGACGAAGATTCACATAATCTTCGTCATCAATAAACTTTGATTACACCTTAGAGACAGACACCATTACGGAAAATATATCATTAGTTCAAATAGACTATCTTACAATCTTACTACAAATTATTTCATTTCCCCTTATTTTTTCCTACTCACGTCAGTAACGGTGGGCAAGGGAAGAAGCGGATTCGACTTATGTAGCCGATCCTTATAAATTTTGTCCCCATTTTCGTCCGCAAGACCAAATTTACGTGATATATTTTGATTAAAGTTTTTGTATAAAACAACAAAAAACCCTTGCCACGCAAGGGTTTAATCATTTTAAGTTTGGTGAAGAAGCCTATGGAGGTTCGACTCCCTGACCTCATCGTTGCCAGCGATTCGATCTCCCACCGTTAGGTATTTCCTACCATAGATATGAACTTACCCAAAAAGATGAGGCAGTTCGTCTGCATATAATAATACTACAGCAATAGCTATTACGAGATTCAATAAGGCCGGTATCACTTTTCCGATCGCATGTCTGACTCTGAGGTGCGAGAGGCACGCCAATAACATCATAATGACTATTAATATGCCAGCCCATGCGGCAACCCCCGGATACCAGTAACCGATAATGAGTCCTACGCATCCAACAATTTGAACGTAGCCCGTAATGACGCGGAACCATTGAGGAAGTTTAATCGAATCAAATAGTTCAACTTGATGCTTGGCTCCTGCAATCTTGCTTCCGCCAAAAAAGGCCATGGAAAAAAGCAGCCAACTTTGAAGTACGATGGTTAGTATATGCATTTGAACCCACTCCTTAATAGTTTATTATTATCCGACACCGATCAGTGTCCTAATTCATAATATAACACCATTAGGTGTCCTGTAAAGCATTTATTTTCTAAAAAACAGAAAACCACGTCCTATGGACGTGGTTGATATGTTTATTTTGGTGGAGCTTTCGGGTTTCGAACTCCCGACCTTATCGAGTGTGTAACCGACCAACTCGTGCTCCCGCCCCACTTCGTTCTCTGTGCAAAATTTAGACCCTGAGCGAGCCACGGAACCCCCTGGCGGCATAGTAAGATTCCGCACCGTTATGGTATACGAAGACATTGCCGTAGCGGAAATCAGCAAAGATGGCACCACCAAGTTTTCTAATCTCAGAAGGTGTTATCACCCAGCTCGATGTTTTCGTATCGAATTTCCCAAGCTTCTGCAGCCCCCGATATTGTTCTTCCGTTAAAAGCTCAATGCCCATGGCAGCTGCCATATCAATAGCGCTATTTCCCGGTTTATGTTCTTTCCTTGACTCCAGCGCTTCACGATCGTAACAAACACTTCTGCGGCCTTTAGGACTTTCTGCTGAACAATCATAAAAAATGTATTCGTCCGTCTTATTATCATGACCAACAACATCCGGCTCTCCGCCAGTTATTTCCATTTCATTGAGTGACCACAGTTTTTCAGAATTAGCTTCCAGCTTCGCTTGTACTTTAGACCATTCAAGACCTTCATGGCGGATCATGTTTTTCTCAAAACGGGCTTTTAATACACTAAATAGTTCTTCACGTTGTTCTGGCGACAAAGGAACACCCCTCTTAAATTTTCGATTAGCTGACAGTCATAGAGTCATTCTAACTTTATTCACTAGTCTTTTCAATCGCTGAACGCGATGATCGACAATCATCAATCATATCCTTGAAAACGGATCTTTGATCAATTGTCTGACAAAGATAACTCGAAGATGACTTTTAGCGGTAGATTCAGACGCCGTACTCCTCCGCATTCGCTCCGTCCGAGCGGACTGAATCCCTGACCTCTTCGCTGCCAGAGAAGCGCTCCTCCAACATTTTCTATTATTCAATACTTTTTAATGATTCAATCATATTTATTTTGGATACTTTCCTCCTAAGCAGTAAGTTAGACAACATTGTTAGTAAGAATGAAAGAACAACAGATATCAGAATGATAGTAATACTTAGTTTATTTGGGATTTGTTGATGGGTACTAGACAGCGCCTTGATAATAAATGTAAAAACATAGTCGCTTATAGGTAAAGCTACAATTACGGCAAACGTGGTTAATATGAACCTGAATCCGTGACATAAATTTATGAAAATCGTAGATTACAAGAGATTTTAGGAGTAAAATTGAGATAACAGCGTGTTTTCTGCTGATATCTAATTGCACCTATGGGGTGAACTCCTATGACAACGAAATTTACACTTGAAACTTCCAGTGATTATT